>CAZDIF010000313.1:0-3724 GCA_964505365.1 uncultured Actinomycetota bacterium | reverse complement strand
ATGACCCTGACGTCGATGGGCTGCCCGCTGACCGAGATCATCCACCAGCAGTGCAGCGTGATCCTCGGTGCCATGCCCGGCGTCGAGCACGTCGACGTCGAGTTCACCTTCTCGCCGCCGTGGTCCCCCGAGATGATGGCGCCCTACGTCAAGGAAGAGCTCCGCGCAATGGGAATGAACGTCTGACGACGTTCGCGCCCTGTTCGGGCAGAGGAGATCGGAGGGCTGTTCTCGCCGCCCCCGGCGAAACCAACCCTCCGACCTCACGCCCGTGCCCCGACGCCTGAGGCAGAGCATGGCCGGGGGACCTTCAGGTGACCTTCGGGCGATCACGACGCGTGCGCTGGGCGCGCAGGGACGGTGACCGTCCGGGTCCGCCCGCCGAGCTCCACGGCGTATCGTGGATGTCGACGTCGGTGTCCGGAGCGAGGTGGAGATGCCGGATGGCCAGGTCGTGCCCAGGCCAGCGCTGGAACGCCGGCTCGACGCCGCACTGGGCCGCCGCCTGACCCTGGTCGTTGCTCCGCCCGGATCGGGCAAGACGACCCTGCTCGGGCGCTGGTCGTCGACCGTCAACGCCACGTGGTGCGTGCCGCGGGCCGACGGGGCGGTCGGCCTCGTGTCGGCCGTCGTCGAGGCACTGCGGTTGCGGGCACCGGGCCTGGGCCACGAGATCACCAGCACCCTGGGAGCCGCCCGGGGCGCCGTCGTCGACGAGGACCAGGTCGTCGCCGCGGCGGCCGCGATCGGCGCCGGCCTGGGGTCCACCCTCGAGCGCGACCTGGCGCTCGTGCTCGACGACGTCGCGCCGGACCCGGACCCCACGGTCGACCGGTTCCTCTGGGAGCTGGTCCGCCAGGTCCCCCGGCGGCTGCACGTCGTGATGAGCGGCCGCCGATCCCCGGGCTTCCCCACCGGCCGGCTCGAGGAGCTCGGCGAGCTGCTGCAGCTGCACGGGCGGGACCTCGTGCTGGACGAGGCGGAGGTGGCCCGGTGGCTGGTGACGCTGGTGGACGGAGACGCGGCGACGCCCGACCTCGCACCCCAGGTCCATGCTGCGACGGGTGGCTGGCCGCCGGCGGTGCGCCACGTCGCACTCGTGCTCGCGGGCGTGCCCGCCGCGCAGCGAGCGGCGGCCCTGCGGAAGGCGACGGCGACGGGGTTCGACGCGGACACCCTCGTTGCCGCGGCGCTGCAGGGCGAGAGCGAGGAGGCCCGGGAGGTCCTGCGCGCACTCGCCGTGCTGCCCGAGCTGGAACCGGGGCTGTGCCGATGGCTCGGGCTGGACGAGGGACCGGAGCACCTTCGGCGGTTCGAGCGGGGCGGGCTGTTCGTCCAGGAGCGCCCGGACCGCCCCGGCTCGGTGCGCATGCGGCCGTTCGTGCGCGCGTCGGTGGGCCGGGCGCTGCCCGGCGACGGTTCGCGGCTGTCGGCCCGTGCGGCCGAGTGGTTCCTCGCCCAGGGCCGGCCCGGCCCGGCGCTGCGGTGCCTGATCGACGCCGGCGATCCCGACGCGCTCGCGTCGGCGTTGCGGGCCCACGGCCCGCGGCTCGCCGAACAGGGTGAGCTGACGACCGTGACGACGGCGCTGGACGCGCTGCCGGGTGACGCGCCGTGGGCCGGCGCCCTCCGCGGCATCGTCCTGCACCTGGCGGGGGACTGGGACGCGGCACTGGACCACCTGCTCGCCGCGGGACGGGCCGATCCGGTCATGGCGGCGTCGACGGCGTGGCGGGTGGGCCTGATCCACCACCTGCGCGGCGAGATCGCCGAGGCCGACGCGGCCTACGAACGGGGGGAGCAGGCCCTCGCCGGGCTGCCCCGCGACGCCGTGGAACCCGCGGACGTGGCGCTGCTGCACGCCTGGTGGGCCAGCACGCGCTGGCTCTCGGCCGACCGCGACGGATGCCGCGAGCTGGCCCAGCGCGCGGTCGACGAGGCCACGGTCGCTGGCGACGACCGGTCGTTCGCGGCCGCCCACACGGCCCTGGCGATGCTCGCCGCCCTGGAGGGAGACCGGGCGGCCAACGACGCCCACTACCTGCGGGCCCTCGACCACGCCGAGCGGGCCGGGGACCTGCTGCAGGTCATCCGCATCCGGACCAACCGGGGGTCCCACCACCTCGAGGAGGGCGCGACCGCCGAGGCCATGGCCGAGCTCGACGAGGCCGTGCGGCTGGCCGAGCTGACCGGGTTTGCGGTGTTCCGTGCCATCGCCCTGACCAATCGCGGGGAGGTGCAGCTGGCCCGGGGGGACCTCGAGCTGGCGCGAGCCGACCTCGAGCGCGCCCTCGAGGAGTGGGATCGCCAGGGCTCGCGCATGCGGGCCTACGCGATGCGCCTCCTCGGCCAGCTCGAGGCCGTCCGCGGCGACGTCGCTCGCGCTCGCCAGCTGCTCGAAGAGTGCCTCGCCATCGCCGAGGCGGCGGGTGACGTCCAGGGCATCGTGCCCGCGGCTGCCGAGCTCGCCCGCCTGGTCGTCACCGAGGACGCGGACGCGGCCCGGCGCTACCGCGACGTCGCGTTGTCCCACGAGACGTCCATCGACCGGGTGCACGCGCTGGTGGTCGCCGCCGAGGTGGCCGAGGCCCTCGGCGACGCCGACGGTGCGGTCCGCCACGCCCGCGACGCCGAGGACCTCGCCCGGTCCCGGCGCGACCCCGGCGGCGAGGTGGACGCCCTGCTGGTGCGGGCGCGGCTGGCCGCCGACGCCGCGGAGGCGCGGACCCTGCTCGACCGGGCCGGGCAGGCGCTCGGGGACCGGGTCGACCGCCTGCGCCGTGCCCGGATCGACCTCGTGCGGGCCGAGCACGCCGACCCCCCGACGGCGCTGTCGATCGCGGCCGACGTGCGGGACCGCGCGCGCCAGCTCGGCGCCGGGCGCCTGGACGCCCGTGCGACCACCCTGCTGGACCGCCTCCGCCGGGACGGTCCCGTCCTCGAGGTCCTGACGCTCGGGGGGTTTCGGCTGTTGCGACACGGGTCCGTCGTGCCGCTGCAGGCGTGGCAGTCCCGGCGGGCCCGCGACCTGCTGAAGATCCTCGTCGCGCGGCGCGGGCGGCCGGTCCCGCGTGACGAGCTCCTGGAGCTGCTGTGGCCGGACGAGGCGTCCGAGCGCCTCGCCGACCGGCTCAACGTGACCCTGTCCACGCTTCGGGGCGTGCTGGACCCGGACCGCCAGTACCCGCCAGACCACGCCGTGGTGTCCGCCGAGGGGGCGTTGCGGCTCGACCTCGACCACGTGGCCGTCGACCTGGAGGACCTGTTCGTCGACGTCGCGACCGCGGAGTCCCTCGCCCGGACCGGCCGCGAGGAGGAGGCGGCCGAGCGGGACCGTCGGGCGGTCGCCCGGTACCGGGGCCCCTTCCTGCCCGAGCACGCCTACGACGACTGGGCCGTGCCGGCGCGGGAGGAGGCCCGGGCGGCCTTCCTCGCGGCCGCCCGTCGGCTGGCAGGCTCGGCGGCACGGGCCGGTGACGCGGACGCCGAGGTGCGGTGCCTGCTGCGGGTGCTGGAGGAGGAGCCCTACGACGAGCCCGCGCACCTGCGCCTCGTTCGATGCCTCTCCACGGCCGGCCGCCACGGCGAGGCCCGCCGGGCGTACCACCGCTATGCCGCCCGGATGGTCGAGCTCGACCTCGAACCGACGCCGTACCCGGTGGACGCGACGACCACCTGAAGGTCACCCGGAGGCTGGCGAGGACACTCGGAACCGGCAGGAGGC
>CAZDIF010000312.1:0-3725 GCA_964505365.1 uncultured Actinomycetota bacterium | reverse complement strand
CGTCGTCCTCTCACTCGACCTGGATCTGGGCGACCATCCCCAACTCGAGGTGCGGCTTGCCGGTCGCCGCGTCGGGGATGAAGCACACCAGCCCGTAGGAGCCGGCCGCCAGGGTGCTGAGGTCGAGGTAGCCGGTGTCGCCCGGCATGATCGCCTGCATACCGCCGGCCGGGATGGCAGGTGGCGGGCCATCGGTCGGGGGCGGTCCCTCCAGCGATGCCAGCGCCTCCTCGAGCGCCACGCCTTCGCCGAGTTGGATCAGCAGCATCTCGTGCGGCTGCTCGCCATCGTTGGTCACGGCGACCGTCCCATCGAGGTCGTCGGGCAATGCGAACGCGAAGTCGTTGAGCGTCACCTCGCCGACGGTCTCGACCTGCGGCTGTTCGACCGGTGCCTCGTCCGTGACGGTGAAGGTCGACAGCATCCCCTTGGCCACGTGCGGTGTCCCGTCCGGACTCTCCAGCGCGCAGAGGAAGGCGTACTCGCCGGGGGCGAGGTCGACCGTCGCCGCGGCGCTGCCGCCGGGCGGGACGATGCCGACACCCCCGGCGACGGACACGTTCTGGAAGACCGTCTCGAGGTCCTCCTCGCCAAGCGCGGCCAGCGCGGCGTCGAGGCTTCCGCCGTCGTTGACGCGCACCAGTTGGGCGTGGTGGGCCTCCGCACCGTCGTTGGGCATTGCGAAGGTGGTCAGTCCCGCGTCGATCTCGTCCGGGAGGTCGAACGCGAAGTCGGTGGCGGCCATGGTCACCGTCGCCGGTTCCGCTGCCATCGGCTCGGGCTCAGGTGCCATGTCTTCGGTGCTCGGGTCGACGTCCGCCGCGACTGGTTCCTCGTCCGTGCTGCTGCACGCGGCGAGTGCCATGGCCGCCCCTGCGGCCACGGCAAGGAGGATCCGGGCGTTCATGAGGTCCCTTCTCTTCCTCATGCGGTCCGGGGTCGGGTGGTTGCCGTGCCAACCGTGCGTGGCCGACGGGTCATCGAGATGCTGACGGCGGCGACCCACAGCAGGGCGGCGCCCGCGAACATCCAGGCGACGGGCAGGACGAGCAGGCCGACGACCAGCACCCCGCTGAGCCAGACTGCGGCGGGGGCGAACCAGCCGCTGCGGCGGGCGGACACCACGGTGGCGCCGATGAGCACGGCCATCACGACCGGCAGTGCGGCACCGAGCAGGGTCCCGTACAGGTCCCAAGCTGCGGCGGCTCCCGCTGGCTCGATCGACTCCGCGAAACTGGTGCGGCTGACCGTCCCGACGAGGCTGGCGGCAGAGACCAGCACCACCGCCGCGCACGCCCCACCGGCGGTGACCACGATGCCGGCGAGACGTCCGTCGTCACCGTCGGTGCGCAGCCGGCTCCGCAGGCAGCCGACGAACCACAACAGGGGAGCGGCGCTGAGCATGACCAGGGTCCCGCCGGCGGCCATCCGGCCAGCGGTGTCCTCGAATACCCGTGCCGTCTCGCTGGCCGCCGCGGAGTACGGCACCGCGTTGGTCAGTAGACCACCCGCGAGGAACAGCACTCCGAACAGCACGCCGACGAGGGGCTCCCAACGGGGCATGTGCGTGTCCATCACGTGACCTCCTTCAGGCCGTGTCCAGGGATCGAGCGAGGTTGGAGGAGGTTTCGGTGGGCGGCGCCGTCGCCCGTACGTGCACGCGCCGGCGCCAGGCGACCCACGTCACGGCGGTCAGCGCGGCGGCGCTGGCCACGGCGTGCACGATCGACGCCGTGAAGTCGCCCCTGTCGCCGCCCATGACCCGGGCGATCAGCTCCACGGGCCCCCACAGCGGGAGGACCTGGGCCCCGGGCGCGTCGGCGGGCATGCTCATCGCGACGCCACCGACCAGGATCAGCGTGAGCATGGCCTCCATCTCCCGTGGCATCACCGCGCCGATGGCGAGTCCCAGCGGGACCCCGACGATCACGGTCAGCCCGACCGCAACCACCACCGCTGCAGCGTCGGGGGGCGCCGACCGCACCAGCAGCAGTGGGAGGATCAGCCCGCCCAGTGTCAGGCCGAATACCCCGACCGGCAGTGCCCGACCGGCGAGCTGCACCGCGGGGCGGTGACCGGCAAGCGCCAGGCGTGGGTCGACCTTCTGCCAGCCGAGAGCGGCGAACATCGCGGCACCGCCGACCGACCAGCCCAGCCCGACCGCGCCGGGGCTGAGCGACCACGTCTCCTCTGCCGGGATCGACAGGTACACCACCAGCGGCAGGGCGATGAGCAGCCCGAGGGCGACGCGACGACGTGCCAGCTCGCGCACCTGCATCTCCGCCACGGTCCAGACCCCGTTCACGCGGGGACCTCCTCATGGGCGGGCAGCTCGACCGTGCGGTCCACGCGGTCGGGCTCGGTCAGTAGGTGCGTCACGATGACGATCGCCCGGCCCTGCGTCCGCCAGTCGTCGACGTGTGCCCAGAAGTCCAGGTACGACCCGAGGTCGAACCCCTGGTAGGGCTCGTCAAGGAGCAGCAGCCGCGGGTCGCCGAGCAACGCCAGCGCGAGGTTGAGCTTCTGGCGGGTCCCACCCGACAGGTCACGGGCCACGGCCTGGTCACCGACCGGGAACCCGACGGTGTCGAGGATCTCGTGACCGGTCCGCAGGGCGGCCGACCGCTCGAGGCCGAGCGCGCCACCGAACAGCACCAGGTGCTCGTCGGCGGTGAGCAGGTCGACCAGCCCGGGCTCCTGCGGGCAGTAACCGACCCGCCCCGAAAGGCGGACCTCGCCGCCGTCCGGGGCGAGCAGCCCCGCGCAGATCCGCAGCAGCGTGGTCTTGCCAGCCCCGTTGGCCCCGACGACGGCGACCGCCTCGCCGGTACGGACGGTCAGGTCCACACCGGCGAGCACCGTCCGGCGTCCGAACGCCTTGCGGATCCCGGTTGCCGTCAGCATCACGGTCGGCCCCTCACACCTCGTCGATCAGTGCCCGTGGAACAGTGGGCAGTGGTCGAATGCGGGGTGGTCGAGCTCGTAGACCTCGAGGTAGACGTGCAGCGGCCCGTCCGGAGTCTCCTCGAGGAAGTACGCCCAGAACAGGAAGTCGCCGAGCTTGGCGCTGGGCTGGGTGGCATCCACGAACACCGTCAGGGACGCCTCACCCGCGCCGGGCGACGGCAGCGGCCCGAACTCGCCCGTGAGGAAGTTCAGTCCGATGACCCCGCCCTGGTCGACCCCGAACTGCGGGTCGTACACGCCGGTGGCCTGCAGGGCGCGGGCGAACGACTGGCCGTCGCGCAGCTGCCCCGGTGGGTCCACGCTGGGGTGGAATCCCTCCTGCCCGTTGCAGTGGGATGCCACGATCTCGTGGATGATCGCCTGGGCGGGAGCCGTGACGGTGAGCCCCATCACGGCGACGAGTGCGGTCACGATCATGGTCCGACGCATGGTGGTCTCCTCCCGGTCGCGTCGAGAGCGCCCTGGCCCCTTGCGCCGGCGCTCTGGTCCCATCCTCCCGGCCGGTGCCACGCACGGCATCGGTCGGGATGCGTCATCGACGCTACGGAGCCCCGCCCGACCCGCACACCCGCCTGGCCGCCGATCCCGTTCCGGCCAGCCCTGGCCGGGGACACTGGGTGGCCCCACCGTTCGTGAGCGGGTCGGAGGGACGAGGATTCGCCGACGTAAGCGCGGCTGCCCAGCCAGGTCGGCGACACGGCGGCCGTCCACACCGACGGGTACGACGCCGGCACCGAGCTGAACACCGAGCTGTTCGC
>CAZDIF010000311.1:0-3725 GCA_964505365.1 uncultured Actinomycetota bacterium | reverse complement strand
GACCGCATCCTGACCGTCCCGAACGCGCTGTCGCTCGCGCGGCTGCTGGTCCTGCCGTGGCTGTACGTCGAGGTGGCATCGGGCCACCTGCTGCGAGGGTTGCTGGTGGGCCTGCTGTTCGGCGCCACCGACTTCGTCGACGGGTACGTCGCTCGCCGGTTCGACCAGATCACCAAGCTCGGGCAGCTGCTCGACCCGCTGTCGGATCGGCTGTTCATCGTCACCATCGCCGTGGCGCTGGTGGTCGCCGGCCTGCTGCCGTGGTGGCTGGTGGCCGCCGTGGTGGTGCGGGACCTGCTGATGCTGGCCATCAGCGTCATCCTGCTGCGAGCCGGGCTCCGGCCCCCGCCGGTCACCCGGCTGGGCAAGACCGCGACCTTCGGGCTGATGTGGTCGTTCGTGCCGCTGCTTGCGGCCGGGATCGTCGATTCGGCCGCCGACCCGCAGCCGGTGCTGTACGTCATCGGGATCGGGATGCTGGTCATCAGCATCGTCCTGTACTGGGCCGCGGCGGTGGACTACGGCCGTGGCATCGCCAATGCCCGCCGGTCGGCCGACGGCTAGGGTGTGCGCCCCCGCCGCCGACCAAGCGAGGAAGCGGTCGTGTCCAGCACCACCCCCAGCGACTGCCGATACACCGCCGAGCACGAGTGGGTCCGGGACGACGGCGACGTCGTCCGCATCGGGATCACCCACTTCGCGCAGGACCAGCTGGGCGACGTGGTCTACGTCGACCTGCCGGCCGCCGGGGCGGAGGTCGACCAGGGCCAGGCGTTCGGCGAGGTCGAGTCCACCAAGTCGGTGTCGGACCTGTTCGCACCGGTGTCGGGCACGGTGCGCGAGCGCAACGACTCCCTCGAGGACCGTCCCGAGCTCGTCAACGAGGACCCCTACGGCGAGGGCTGGATGCTGACGATCGTGCCCCGCGACCGCGCCGAGCTGGACGGGCTGATGGACGCCGACGCCTACCTCGCCCACGTGGCGGACTGACCGGGGCAGGTCCACACGGGCCAATTTCGCTGGGGCCGATGTCGCGTCCGGCGTCTACCCTGCACGCATGTCGGACCCTCGACCTGCTGTCGACGGCGAGGGTTCGGGGATGGCGAGCGAACCGGAGCGAGGATGTACTGCACCAACTGTGGGGTGGAGGTTCCCCCGGACGCGAAGTTCTGTCCGGCCTGCGGTACGCCGCTGCCCGATGAGGCGCACGAACCGTCCGGCGGCACCACCACGATCGCGATCGACCTCGATGGCGAGCACCATCAGCACCTCGAGGACCTGCCGCAGCTCGAGGAGGGCACCGGCATGCTCGTGGTCGTCCGCGGGCCGTCGGCCGGGACGCGGTTCCTCCTCGACCGTGACGTCACCACGATCGGACGCCATCCTGACGCGGACCTGCTGCTGGACGACGTGACGGTGTCGCGCCGCCACGCCGAGGTCGTGCGGACCGCCGACGGGACGCACGTGCGCGACCTCGGCAGCCTCAACGGCACCTACGTGGCGGGCCACCGGGTGGACGAGCACCTCCTGCACACCGGCGACGAGGTCCAGATCGGCCGCTTCAAGCTCGTCTACGTGGGCGCGGAGTCGCAGTGAGCCATTCGATCGGCGAGGTGCTGAACCGTCTCAAGGACGAGTTCGAGGACATCACGATCTCCAAGATCCGGTTCCTCGAGGCCGAGGGCCTGATCAATCCCGACCGGACCGAGTCGGGGTACCGCAAGTTCGGCGACGCGGACATCGACCGGCTGCGCTACGTGCTGCGGGCCCAGCGCGACCGCTACCTGCCGCTGAAGGTCATCAAGGACGAGCTCGACCGCATCGACCGGGGGTTGCCGGTCGAGACGCCCGCGACCACGCCGGACGCCGACGACGTCGCCGCGATCCGCGACGAGGACGAGATCCCGGTGATGACGACCAGCCTGCTGGCCGGGCCGGTCACCGATGCCTCCATGAGCCCCACCGAGCTGTCCGAGGCGGCCGGGCTGGACATCGACACGGTGCACGGACTGGTGGGCCACGGCCTGCTGCCGAAGACCGACCGCTTCGACGGCACCGACCTGCGAACGGCACGCATCCTCGCCGACCTCGTCCAGGCCGGCCTCGAGCCCCGGCACCTGCGCATGTTCGCCCAGTTCGCCGACCGCCAGGTCGCGCTGATCGAGCAGCTCGTCGCGCCGCTGCTGCGCCAGCGCAACCCCCAGGCGCGCGCGGACGCGGACGACCGCATCGAACGGCTCGGCGAGCGCGGCGCCCAGCTCCACCGCGAGCTGCTCGGCCGCCGCCTGCGCGGCCTGCTGCGCCCCTGAGGTGGTGGCGACCACCCGCGCCCCGCGCGGCGCCACCCGGACCCTGCGTACGGCGGCGCTGGTCGCCGTGGTGGCCGTCATCGTCGCGCTGGTGCCGGCCGGCCAGCGTCCGGCTGCTGCCCAGCCTGCGGTCGGGGCTCCGACACTGGTCGACTGGGCGCCGGACCCGCCGGCGTCCTGGCCCACCCCGCCACCGGCCTCGGCCCGGGCGTTCCTGCTGGTCGACGCCGCCACCGGGCAGGTGCTGGCGGCCCGGGACGCCGACCAGCCGTTGCTGGTCGCCTCGACCGTCAAGATGCTGACGATGCTGACCGCCCTGCAGCACCTCGACCTCGACGACACGGTGGCGGTCGGGCCCGAGGCCGACCCCGGCGACGGCGGGGCCGGCGCCAGCGTCGACCCGGGCGAGTCCTGGACCGTCGCCGACCTGCTCGACGCCGTGATGGTGCGCTCCGGCAACGACGCCGCCCGCGCCCTGGCCGGGGCAGTTACCAACGGCGACCTCGACGCCTTCACCGACCTGATGGCCGCCACGGCCGCCGACCTGGGCCTCGAGGACGTCGTGCTGACCGAGCCCACGGGCCTCGACGACGGCAACCAGCTGTCGGCGCGGGCGCTCGGCACCATCGCCCGGGCCGCCCTGGCCGACCCGCGGATCCGGGCGTCGGCGGGCCAGGACACCGTCGTGCTGCCCGACATCGGGGAGGTCGCCAACCGCAACCTGCTGATCGGCGAGTACCCGGGCGCCACGGGGCTGAAGACCGGCCACACCACCGCGGCCGGCTGGTGCCTGGTGGCGTCGGCCGAACGGGACGGGCGCGAGCTGGTGGCGGTGGTCCTCGGCGCCCGTGATGATCCCGACCGGTTCGCCGAGGCCCGCGCGCTGCTCGACCACGGCTTCGAGCAGCTGCGGGCCACCGACCTGCCGGCGCTGGAGGCGCGGGTCCCCGGCGGCTGGGAACCGCTCGTGGGGGACGGGCACGTGTGGACGGCGCCGGGGGCGTCGGCGGAGGTGGCGCTGCGGCCCGACGGCGACGACGGCGTCCGGGTGCAGTTGACGGTCGACGGTGCCGGGGCACCGGTCGAGCTGGGCAGCCGCACGGCGACGCTGCCGGGGTCCGGATCCGGCGATTCGGTCGGCGCGGCGCTCGCCGGTGCGCTGTACCGGACGATGCGCGAGGTCCACCTGGCCGACGGCTGGTCGGATGGGGCAGAGGCCCCCGCGAGGGAGCGGGACAGTGGCTAGCCTCGGTGACGTCGTCCGCAGGAGGACCGTGTGATCGAGATGGAGCTCGTCGGTGTCCGGGTCGAGCTGCCCGCGAACCAGCCCATCGTGCTGCTGAAGGAGAAGGACGGGCCCCGCTACCTGCCGATCTGGATCGGCGCGGTCGAGGCCACCGCGATCGCCTTCGCGCT
>CAZDIF010000310.1:0-3763 GCA_964505365.1 uncultured Actinomycetota bacterium | reverse complement strand
ATGGAGGACCGCACGATCGTCCTCCAGGAGCTGTTCACCTACGAGGCGAAGATGGACAAGCAGGGCCGCTACGTGGGTCTGCCGACGCCCACCGGCCTGCGCCCGCGCTTCCTCGAGAAGCTGCAGGTCCACGGCGTCGACGTGCCCGCCGCGGTGTTCCGGTCCGGCGCCCCCCGACGCGCAGCCGCCTCCGGGAAGAAGCGCTGATGGAGGTCGCCGCCGCACTCGTCGTCGGGGTCGGCCTGGCGTTCGTGGTCGTGGGCCTGCTGCTCCGCGCCCGCGCCCGCCAGGACGAGATCCTCGAGTACCTCGAGCTGCCGTTCGGCGAGGAGGACGTCGACCCCCAGGAGGTCGTCGAGCGCGTCGGGCTGCTGACCCCCACCGCCTCGGCGGTCAACGACCTGCTGGAGCAGGCCGACCTGCTGGACCGGATCGCCGCTCGGCTGGAGAAGGCCCGCCTGGCGCTGCGGCCGGGGGAGTTCGTGCTGCTCGTCGCCGCCGTGACACTCGCGGTCGGCGTGTGGGCGGCGCTGTTCAGCGGCTACTGGGCGGTCGGGCTGCTGGCCGTGGCCGCCGTGCCCTTCGGGGCGCGCACGGTCCTCGACTGGCGGATCCGGCAGCGCACCCGCGCGTTCGAGGAGCAGCTGCCGCCGACGCTCGGCCTGATCGCCTCGTCGCTGCGCTCGGGCCACACGCTCCTGCGGTCCATCGACATGATGGTCGAGGAGACCCCGTCGCCGATGCGTGACGAGTTCGAGCGGGTGCTCGCCGAGACCCGCCTCGGGCTGCCCCTTCTCGACGCGCTGGACCGCATGGCCCAGCGCGTCGAGCTCCCCGACTTCGAGTGGATCGTCCACGCCATCCGGATCCAGCAGTCCACCGGCGGGAAGCTGGCGGACCTGCTGTTCACCCTCGCCGACTACATGCGTGCCCGCGAGGAGGTCCGTCGGGAGGTCCGCGTGCTGACGGCCGAGGGGCGGTTCTCCGGCTACGTGCTGGTCGCCCTGCCGTTCATCGTGGCCGGGTGGATCCAGTTCACCAACCCCACCTACTTCTCCAAGATGCTGACACCGATCGGCTACCTGATGCTCGGGGCCGGCGCCATCTCCATGGCCATCGGGTCGTTCGTCATCAGCCGGATGATCAAGGCGGTGGACCTGTGACGGAGACCCTCCCGCTCGTGGCTGCCGGCCTCGTGATGATCACGGGCCTGGCGATGGTCGGCGTGTCCCTGCGCTGGCGCGGCCACGCCGCGATCGACGACCTGCTGGCCGAGTTCGAGGGTGCCCCGGCGGATCTCGACGAGTACACCCAGCGGCTGCAGAGCCCGCTGGCGACCCGGCTGCTCGTCCCGGTGGGGCGGGGTGCCACGGACCTGCTGCAGGGGCTGTTGCCTCGCAACCACGTCGCCGGCATCCGTCGGCGGCTGGTGCTGGCCGGCCTGTCCGGCCGGTTCGGGCCGGAGGAGTACGTCGCCGGCCAGGTCATCGGCGCCGCCGCTGGCGTGCTGCTCGGGCTGCTGGCGGGCCTGGTGCTGGACTGGAGCGGTGCACGCATCGTCGCTGCGATCGTCGGCGGCGGCCTGCTGGGGCTGTTCGCGCCGGCCCTGTACGTCAAGCAGCACCGGGACGTGCGGGTCGAGGCGATCGAGAAGGAACTGCCCGACGTCCTCGACGTGCTGGCGATCTCGGTCGAGGCCGGCGTGGGGCTCGAGGGGGCGATCCAGGCCGTCGTCGACCGCTTCGACTCGCCGCTCGCCCGCGAGTTCGGCCACATGCTCTCGGAGATGGAGCTGGGGCTGTCCCGCCGGGAGGCGTTGCAGAACCTGCGGTCCCGGACCGACATCCCCGACCTCAACGGCTTCGTGCTGGCGCTGCTGCAGGCCGACGCGCTCGGCATGCCGATGACGCGGGTGCTGCAGACCCAGGCCGAGGAGATGCGCCGCCGCCGGCGCGGCAAGGTCCGCGAGGCCGCCGCCAAGCTGCCGGTCAAGATCCTCTTCCCGCTGATCCTCTTCATCCTGCCGGCCCTGTTCATCGTGATCCTGGGCCCGGCCGTGATCTCGATCACGGAGAACCTGCTGTGAGGGGGCGACGATGGGACCAGGAGTCCGGCGCGACGGCCGTCGAGTACGGGCTGGTCGTCGCGGCCGTCGGCACGGCCTTCGTGTTCGCCGGTCCCCTGCTCTGGGACGCGTTCCTGACGTTCCTGAATGCGGTCCTCGACGGGATGGTGGGGCCGTGAGGAAGCGTGACGACCGGGTCCAGGACCAGGACGGCGCCGTCCTCGTCGAGTTCGCTGCCGTGTTCGTGCTGTTCGCGCTGCTGGTGTCCGGCCTGATCCAGTACGGCGTGATCTTCGGTGTCCAGCAGTCGATCACCCATGCGGCCAGCGAGTCCGCGCGTGCGGCCGTCGACATCCCCGATCTGGACGGGAGCGGGTCCACGGCGAACGAGGCCGAGGACAAGGTCATGGAGATCGTCGGGTCGAACCTGGCCTGGCTCGACGACCCCGTCGATCGGGCCGACGGGCGGCGCGTCGACGTGACGATCGAGTGCGACGGGTGCACGGACGGGGCGGCCAGCTGCGCCGACTGCCTCGACGTGACCATCACCTTCAACTGGGCCGACGACGCGATCGTGCCGACGATCATCCCGGTGGGCACGCCGGACCGGCTGCGGTCGTCGGCCAGCGTCGAGTACCAGTGAACGACAGGGGCATGAGCATGTGGACCATTCGTCGGGGCGAGGAGACCGGAGCGATCTCCGTCATGGCGGCGGTGATCGTGCTGGCGCTGCTGGTGGCAACGTCGCTGGCGGTCGACGTCGGCCGGGTCGGCTACGCCAGCCGTGACCAGCAGGGGGTGACCGACCGAGCCGTGCTCGACGCGATCCAGGTGGTCACCGCGGGTACCCATGCCACGCTCGCCGAGCTGCACGATGCGGTCGCCGTGGCCGTCGACGAGTCGCTGTCCCGCAATCCCGGTGCCTCGACCGGTACCGCCGAGGACCGAACCGTCACGAACATCCAGCTGGGCACGATGGAGGGCACGACCTTCACCGCCATCTGCGAGAGCGACCACAGCTCCACCCCCGAGTACGACACCGCGGCGCCGACCTGCGACGGGTCCGTCGCGGACCCGGTCGGTGCCATCCGGGCGGACACCGAGTCGCTGGTGTCGTTCATCTTCGCCATCGGTGACGACGACGGTGCCCGGATCGTCCGGCGCTCGTCGGTCGCGGCCACCGAGGCCGTGGCATCCATCTCGGTCGGTTCGCGCCTTGCCGAGGTCGACCTGAACGACAGCGCCGTTGCCGACGTGGTCGACCAGCTCCTCGGACAGATGGTCTCCACGGCCGGCGCGACCTCGTGGCCGACCCTCACCGCGGTGGGCTACGACGGGCTCGCGAACGCGAGCATCCCGCTCGGCGAGCTCGCCCAGCTCGACGCGTCGATCCTGTCGCCCCGATCGGTGGTCCCGAACGTCGAGGTCGGCCTCAAGGACCTGCTCGACGTCATGGCCTCCGGGCTGTCATCGGACGATGCGGCCCTCGACGCCGAGGCCAGCAGCTTCCTCGCCGACCTCGCTGCTGAGGTGGACCCCGCCGTCACGGTGGACATCGGGAAGCTGCTGCACGTGACCACCGAGGACGAGGACCTTGCCGCCAGGGCGCTCGTCAACGTCTGGGACGTCCTGATCGGCTCGCTGCAGGTCGCCAACCTGAACAACGGGCTGGTCCTGACGCTGTCCAACTCCTCCGGG
>CAZDIF010000309.1:0-3773 GCA_964505365.1 uncultured Actinomycetota bacterium | reverse complement strand
AGCTTCATCACCGACGACGTCACCGAGATCGACCTCGACCAGCGCCCCTTCCGGATCGCGACGACCTCCAACGGCGAGGTGTTCGCCAACGCGCTGATCCTGGCCACCGGCGCCCGCCCGCGCCGGCTGGAGGTGCCCGGCGAGGAGGCCCTGTGGGGCGGCGGGGTGTCGGCCTGCGCCACCTGCGACGGGTTCTTCTTCCGCGACAAGGACGTCGTGGTCGTCGGCGGGGGCGACTCCGCGATGGAGGAGGCGACGTTCCTCACCAAGTTCGCCTCCAAGGTCACCGTGGTGCACCGCCGCGACGAGCTGCGTGCCTCCAAGATCATGCAGGAGCGGGCGCTCAAGAACGACAAGATCGAGTTCATCTGGAACGCGACCATCAACGAGATCCACGGGTCCGACGGCACCGTCACCAGCGTGACGCTGCAGGACACGGTGTCGGGCGACACCCGCGAGCTGGCCACGGACGGGGTGTTCCTCGCGATCGGCCACATCCCCAACACGTCGCTGGTCGCCGACGTGCTCGACACCGACGAGAACGGCTACCTGCTCGTCGAGGAGCCCACCACCCGGACCAACGTGCCCGGCGTGTTCGCCTCCGGCGACGTGATGGACCACATCTACCGGCAGGCCGTCACCGCCGCGGGCACCGGCTGCCGCGCCGCCATCGACGCCGAACGCTGGCTCGCCGAGCAGCAGGCCTGACGCCCCTACCGTGGCGCGCCCCCGCGCCCGACCGACCACCACAGGAGATCACCACCATGGGTTCGACTCCCGTCACCGACGACACCTTCCAGGCCGAGGTCCTCGACTCCGACCTCCCCGTCCTCGTGGACTTCTGGGCCGAGTGGTGCGGGCCGTGCAAGATGGTCAGCCCGATCGTCGACGAGATCGCCGACGAGCAGTCCGGCTCCCTGAAGGTCATGAAGCTCAACGTCGACGAGAACCCGCAGACCGCCCGCCAGTACGGCGTCATGAGCATCCCCACGCTGCTCGTGTTCCAGGGCGGCGAGCAGGCCAAGCGCATCGTCGGCGCCAAGCCCAAGCAGGCGCTGCTGGCTGACCTTGGGGACGTGATCGGCTGACCCCCGCCCGGTCGGGGTGGACGTAGGCTCGCCGACCATGCGCCTCATCCACCTCGGCCACGCGGGCCCGCAGGTCCAGGACGTCCAGCAGCGGCTGGCCGACCTGGGCCTGTCGTGTGCCGGGGACCCGGCTGGCGAGTTCGGCGAGGGCACCCGTCAGGCGGTCCGGTCGTTCCAGCAGGCCCGCGGCCTGCAGGCCGACGGGATCGTCGGACCGGACACGTGGCGCTCCCTGCTGGAGGCCGGCTACACGCTCGGCGACCGGATGCTGTACCGCACCCGGCCGATGATGCGCGGCGACGACGTCCGCGAACTGCAGCACCGTCTGAACCGCCTCGGCTTCGACTGCGGCCCCGCCGACGGGATCCTCGGGCCGGACACCGTGGCCGCGATCGTGGACTTCCAGGTGAACGCGGGCCTGGTCCCGGACGGCACGGCCGGGCCGGCGACGCTCGACACCCTGCGTCATCTGCACCGCGAGCACCAGTCGACGCCCGCACCCGACGTGCGCCAGCGCCACCGCCTCGGCGCCCGCCGGCGGCACCGGTCGATGGCCGGGGTGCCCGTGCTGGTGGACGCGGCCCACGGCCCGGAGGACCCGGGGTTCGTCTCGCCCCACGGGATCGCGGAGCACGAGGTGACCTGGGCGATCGCGAACCGACTGCACGGCCGCCTCGCGGCGCTCGGAGCACGGCCCATCCTCGCGCGGGGGCCGGGGACGACGCCCACGGCCCGCCAGCGGGCACTGCTGGCCAACCGGGAGCGGGTGGACCTCATCCTGTCGATCCACTGCAACGGGCTGGTGGGGTCCTCGGTGGCGGCGGGCGTGTCCGCCTCGTACTTCGGGACCGACGCCTCGGTGTCGGTGCACGGGCGGATGCTCGCGGACCTGGCCGTGGAACGGATCGCCGACACCACCGGGACGCCCAACTGCCGCTCCCACCCGTCCACCACCACGCTGCTGCGCGAGTCGCGCGCCGTCGCGGTGCAGGTCGAGGTCGGCTTCCTCACGCACCCGGAGGAGGGGGCGCGGCTGGCACGGCCCGACCACCAGGGCGTGCTGGCCGGCTGCCTCACCCATGCGGTGACGACCTTCCTGCTCGCGTAGCCCGCCAACGGACCCGGGCACGGACTTTCCGGCCGCACGGCGGCGCGTCGAGGCGTACCGTCGCGGCGGAAGCAGGAGGTGGGTCGTGGGTCGGTCCGACGAGGCGGCCACGGCGGCGATCCGCAACGTCGTCGTGGTCGGCCACACCGCCACGGGCAAGTCGACACTGGTGGAGGCGATGCTGCGCGTGGCCGAGGACCGCGCGCCCACGCGCGACGACCGCCCGGCCCTGGTCGACCACGACCCGGACGAGCGGCAGGCCGGCCACTCGCTGCAGGCCACGCTGGTGTCGTTCCTCCACCACGGCCACCGGGTGAACGTGCTCGACACGCCGGGTGGTGCGGAGGCAATCGGCGACGCTCACCCGGCCCTGGCCGCCGCCGACGTGGCCCTGTTCGTGGTCGACGCGAGCGTGGGGGTGCAGCCCCAGCACGAACAGCTGTGGCGCGTGTGCGAGCAGCTGGCGCTGCCACGCATGGTGTTCCTCAACAAGCTCGACCAGGAGCGGGCCGGCTACCAGGTCAACATCGACGACCTCCGCGAGCGCTACGGCAAGCCACTGGCACCGGTGCACATGCCGCTCGGCATCCACGACGAGTTCGACGGCGTCATCGACCTGCTGCACTTCACGGCGGTCGAGTTCCGTGACGGCAAGCGGATCGAGGAGGACGTCCCCGAGCAGCGGGTGGAGCAGGCCGAGCGCAACCGCGAACTGCTGGTCGAGGCGATCGTGGAGAACGACGACGACCTGCTGGAGCGCTACCTCGAGGGCGAGGTGCCGGACACGGCCGAGCTCGCCGAGCTGTTCGCGCACGGCGTCGCGGCGTGCGGGTTCTTCCCGGTCCTGTGCGGATCGGCGCGGCTGGGCATCGGCGTGGAGCTGCTGCTCGACTTCCTCGTGGAGGAGTGCCCGTCGCCGGCGGCCGTGTCCCGCGGCGTGGCGCTGGACGAGCCGACCGCCGTGCTGTGCGTCAAGACCCTGTCCGACCAGTACGTGGGGCGGATCAACGTGCTGCGCGTGCTCTCGGGCGGCCTGGCCACGGACGACGAGCTCACCAGCACCAGGACCGGGGCGACCGAGCGGCTCCACCAGCTGTTCCGCCTGGTCGGGGAGGAGCGCCAGCCGGTCGACCGGGTGCCGGCCGGCGACGTGGTGGCGGTGGCGAAGCTCGACGACGTCCACACCGGCGACGTGCTGACCGCCGACGGCCGGCAGGTCGACGTGTCGGTCCCGCAGCCGCCGGTCGGCCACCACCGGGTGGTGCTCGAGCCCGAGAGCGCATCGGACGACGACAAGCTGTCGCTCTCCCTCACCCGGCTGCTGGACGACGACCCGTCGATCCGCACCGAGCGCGACGACGACGCCGGCGTGCTGGTGTGCCGGTTCCTCGGGCCGACCCATGCGGACGTGGCGGTGCGGCGCCTGGCGGGGAGGTACGGCGTGCACGTGACCGCCCGGCCCGCGCCCATCGCCTTCCGCGAGACGCTGCGCGGCCCGGCATCGGGGATCGGCCGCCACGTGAAGCAGTCCGGCGGCCACGGCCAGTACGGGATCGCCCACATCGACGTGGCACCGC
>CAZDIF010000308.1:0-3791 GCA_964505365.1 uncultured Actinomycetota bacterium | reverse complement strand
CTGGGGTCGGGGCTGGCCGGGGTGGCCGACGCCTTCCAGGACGCCGTCGAGGTCCCGACCACGTCGTTGCCGGGCATGCCCGCCCCGACGGTCCCCGGGCACACGGGGATGTTGCGCATCGGTCGGCTGGCCGGACGCACCGTGGTGGCCCAGGTCGGTCGGGCCCACCTGTACGAGGGCCACTCGGGTGCCGACGTCGCCCGCATGGTCGACGTGGCGGCCCGACTGGGGGCCGGCACGTTCGTCGTGACCAACGCCGCCGGCGGCCTCGACCCGTCCTTCGTCCCCGGCGACGTCATGGCGATCACCGACCAGCTCAACCTCACCGGCACCTCGCCCCACGTCGGGGTCCTGCGCGACGGCGCGCCGGTGTTCCAGGACATGGCCGGTGCCTACGACGCCGAGCTGCGCGACCTCGCGGCGACGATCGCCGCGGAACGCGGCTTCACGCTCCGCGAGGGCGTGTACGCGGGCCTGCACGGCCCGGCCTTCGAGACCCACGCCGAGGTCCGCATGCTGCGGACGCTCGGGGCCGACGCGGTGGGGATGTCGACGGTGCTGGAGGTCATCGCGGCTCGCTCGCACGGCATGCGGGTCGCCGGGCTGTCCACGATCACCAACGTCCACGGCGAGGGTGTCGCCACCTCCCACGAAGAGGTGCTGGAGGTGGGTGCCACCGTCAGCGAGAAGGTCAGCAGCCTCGTGCTCGACCTGCTGCAGCGCCTGCCCGGCTGACGGGCCGACCGCGCGGCGTCCACAGGGCGCCACCGCGGCGGTCGGGGCGATGCGGCAGGCGGCATGCTGGTGCGCATGCGTGCCCTGCTGGACCTCGTCGCCCCGCCCCGCTGCGCCGCCTGCGGGGCCCGGGCCGAGCTGCCGTGGTGCGCGGGCTGCCTCGCGGCGGCCGCCGCACTGCGGCTGCAGGAGGGCTGTCCCCGCTGCGCGGGGCGCTGCGACGACGGTGGGTGCCCCGTGGCCGGCACGCCCGTGGTCCGGACGGTGGCCGCCTTCGAGTACACCGGCGTCGTGGCGGACACGGTCGTCGCCGGCAAGGTCGGCGGCCACCACGCGGTGTGGCGGCCGCTCGGTGGCCACCTCGGCACGGTCGTCCGGCGGGCCGGGCTGCAGGCGGACGCGGTCGTGCCGGTGCCCACCGAGCCGACGCGGGCCCGGCAGCGGGGGTTCGACCACGCCCGTCGGCTCGCCGCCGAGGTCGCCCGCGGGATCGATCGGCCGCTGGTGGCCGCCCTGGCCATGCGGCGCCACACGCCGGACCGCGGGCGCCGTGGGCACGAGGCGCCGCTGCCCCTCGAGGCCATCCGCCCGGTGGCCACGCTCCCGCGGACCTGCCTGCTCGTCGACGACGTCATGACGACGGGCGCGACGGTCGTTGCGGCGGCCCGTGCCGTCGCCGCTGCGGGGGCGGCCAGCGTCCACGTGGCCGTGCTCGCCCGGGCGGTCAGCGCCCCCGTTGTTCGCGCGCCGTGACGTCGCCCGCCACGCCGACCCGGCGGTTGCTACGGTCGCCGCACGCCGGTGACATGGGAGCCGGCACCGCGAGGCGCCGTTTCGCTCCCGGGTTCGCCGGGCGGCCGCTCGCCGTGAGGCACACCGGACCGACTCGGTCCCCCACCGATGGAGCCGGCGGCCAGCGCGCGAGGACGCGCGCCGGCTGGAGCCGGGCCAGGCATGACGTCGGCGGCCCTTCACAACCGGACGAGGAGCGCGTCGCCGCCGACCCGCGACCCCCGCCACCCGCCGCACGCGTCTTCGTGCGACCCACCGCACGAGTCAGGAGGCGCGATGCAGATCACCGTGATGGGCAGGAACCTCGATCTCCCCGAGGACGTCAAGGACGAGGCGGTCGAGAAGCTGTCGAAGGTTCGGCGGTTGTACGACCGGTTCATCGACATGGAGGTCGTGTTCTCTGAGGAGCACAACCCCCGTATCCAGGACAAGATCCACTGCGAGGTGGTCCTGCATGCCAAGGGCCGGTACCTGCGCGCCAGCGCAGCGGCACCGGATCCCCTCACGGCGATCGACCGAGCCGAGGCGAAGCTGTCCCGGCAGGTCCGCAAGCTGAAGACGAAGGTGGTCAGCCGTCCACGCCTGGCGGAGGCCAACGGCCAGGCGGGCTGAGCCCACCCGGCCGCGCCGGTGGGGTCGACGACGGCTCCACCGGCCCGGCCGTCGCCGCACTCACTAGTATGCGGCCACGTGTCCGTGGCGTAGGACGTCGACCGGGGCGGGCGACTGCTGGGAGGCCTTCGACGTGGGTGACGAAGCGACCGCCGACGACGCGATCCGCATCCTGATCGCGGACGACCACGAACTGTTCCGTCGTGGGCTGCGCATGGTCCTCGAGGACGAGCCCGACATCGAGGTCGCGGCCGAGGTGGGCGACGGCCAGTCGGCCGTCGACGTCGCGGCCGAGGAGGCGCCCGACGTCGTCGTGATGGACGTGCGGATGCCCCGCCTGTCGGGCATCGAGGCGGCCACGAAGATCCGTGACGTGCTGCCGGCGACCAAGATCCTCATGCTGACGATCAGCGACGAGGAGGACGACCTCTACGAGGCGATCCGGGCGGGGGCCAACGGCTACCTGCTCAAGGAGATCTCCATCGACGAGATCGGGGACGCGGTCCGGTCCGTGCACGCCGGGCAGTCGCTGATCTCGCCGTCGATGGCCTCCAAGCTGCTGAACGAGTTCGCGGCGATGATCCAGCGCGAGGAGGACGAGAAGGAACAGGTCCCACCGCCGCGCCTGACGCCCCGCGAGATGGAGGTCCTCGAGCACGTCGCCAAGGGGATGAACAACCGCGAGATCGCCGGTGCGCTCTTCATCTCCGAGAACACCGTCAAGAACCACGTGCGCAACATCCTCGAGAAGCTCCACCTGCACTCGCGGATGGAGGCCGTGGTCTACGCCGTCCGCGAGAAGCTGCTCGACCTCGAGTAGGGCCCGGCCGGGGCCGTCCGATCTAGGGTCCGGGGCTCCCGCCCGCGACGGAGATGACCGTGGCCGACGACCTGCTGCTGCCCGATGGTTGGGCCGAGGCGTGGGCCACGCGCTCGGCCGCCGACTTCATGTGGTGGATGAGTGACCAGGGGGTCACCGCACCCCACGTGCGGCTGCTCGGGTACGAGGTCGACCGGTACGGCAGCGGTGACTGCGTGCTGTCCTGGCAGGTGCCGCGGCCGCTGCTCAACCCGGCCAACATCGCCCACGGCGGGTTCCTGGCGGCGATCCTCGACGACGCCTGCGGGATCTCGATCGCCACGAGCTACCCCCGCTGGGTGCCGCAGCTGACGGTCAACCTCGACGTCGACTACCTCGCCCCGGTGGAGGCCGGCCACACGCACCGCGTCGAGGGCCGTGTCGTGCGGCGGGGGCGGTCGACCAGCCTGGCCGATGCGACGATCACCTCGCCCGACGGCCGGCTGCTCGCACGGGCCTCCGGCGTGTTCCAGCCGAACCGGCGGCTGGTGCCCCGCGACCTGTGGGAGGACGCCGGGCTCGCCTGATCCCGGGCTCGTGCCCCGCGGGCCGAACACGGCGCGGGAAGGACGTACCATCGCCCCTCACGGCCTCGAGCCGGGACGCCGTGCTGTTCGCAATCCCACGAGGAAGCCCATGCCAACGCTCAATCCCCTTCGGTGGGGCGAGGGCCGTCAGGCCAGGAAGATCTGGAAGGTCGTCGACCAGGTCAACGCCCTGTCCGACGAGGTCGCGGCCCTGTCCGACGACCAGCTGAAGGCGAAGACCCCCGAGTTCCGGCAGCGGCTGGAGG
>CAZDIF010000307.1:0-3796 GCA_964505365.1 uncultured Actinomycetota bacterium | reverse complement strand
ATGAGGCCAGTGATCACGTCGCTCTGCGCCCTGTTCGCGCCCGTGTCAGCCACCGTGGTGACACCGCACTCGTTCGCCAGCGTCAGGAGCGGGGTGATGCCATGGACATGCGCGAAGGCACCCGCAGCCGGGATCAGCGTCATGAGCGTCACGGACAACGCGAGAACAGCCAGCCGGATTCGCATCTGAGTCTCCCTGTTCGTGTGCACGAGGCACTACGCACCGGGGCGCAGGTCGGTTCAGTCAGTCACCGACCATCACCCTTCCGTGGGCAGGAGCCCCGGGGCGGGTTCGGCCGGCTGAGCCCGACGGTTGAGCAGGCCCAGCAGGGCCACGGCGAGTAGGAGCTGTGCGGCGAGCGCGAGCCACCAGCCCGCCGCCAGTACCGCGCCAGCTTCCCGCCACGTGGGGTCCGTGAAGACGACGACGGCCAACGGACTGGCGCCGAGCAGACCAGCTGCGGCTCCCACCACCAGAGGACGGCTGGAACCGGCCGCCACCACCGCGGTGATCCCCGCGACCACGACCATGCCAAGGATGGCCGTCGCCCAGACGACCGCCGAGCCCTGCAGGATGGTGAGGGTGAGACGGCCGGCCGGCGCGTTGGGCGAGACGCTCCACGCGAACGCAGACGAGCCGACGAGCAGCAGGCCCGCCGCCACACCGAGCCACCGGAATGCCGCTGGCACCGTGTCTGTCGAGCCGTCCGCTGGCATGTCCAGGAGGGCCGCGATGGCCAGGGCAGCCGCGACGAGGGCGACCAACGACGTGATCACGCTCCACCACAGAGCGCCCGCCTGGAACTGCCACGCGAACGGCCAGATCGCCGCGAGTCCGACCGCTTCCAACGCCGTGAATGCAGCGAGGTAGCCGAGCCCGGCCCGCTGCCACCACGGTGCCGCTCGAAGAACCAGGACGCTGGCCACCAGCGCTGCGGCGTGGGGCAGCAGCACGATCGCCGCGGCCGCCCAGGGGACCGTGGTGGTCGCCGGCGCGGGCGTCCAGATGGCCCACGCTGCAGACGAGACGGCGACCACGCTCGCCGTCAGGCTTGCTGCGACCCTCAACGTCATGACGGCTCTCGTCGGTTCGACCCTACACGCGTGGGGGGCGCCTACATCTCCTCGTGGACGTTGGGGTCGCCGCCGAACAACCGCCCATCGGCTCGCCCCAGGGCGGTGATGTCCGCCACCTCCTGATCGGTGAGGTCGAAGTCGAAGACGTCCAGGTTCTCCCGTTGGCGCTGGCGGTCGGCGGACTTCGGGATGGGCACCGAGCCGAGCTGGACGTGCCACCGCAGGACCACCTGGGCTGGTGTCACACCCAGCCGCGTCGCCGCGGACCGCACGGCGGGTTCCTCCAGCAGGGCGGTGCCCTTGCCGAGTGGGCTCCACGCCTCGGTCACGATGCCGTGTTCACGATGGAACGCTCGCAGGTCCACCTGCGGAAAGTAGGGGTGCATCTCGACCTGGTTGACGGCGGGCATCACCCCGGTGGCGTCGGCGATCCGGTCGATGTGCTCCTCGGTGAAGTTCGAGGTACCGATCGATCGTGCCCGGCCGTCCCGATGGAGCTGCACCATCGCCCGCCACGTGTCGACGAACTTCCCGACGCTCGGGTTGGGCCAGTGGATGAGGTACAGGTCGACGACCTCGCTGCCGAGTCGCTGGCACGACTCCTCGAACGACCGGAGGGTGGCGTCGTAGCCGTGGTGACGTCCGGGCAGCTTCGTCGTGACGATCACGTCCGACCGGTCCACTCCTGACTCGTCGACGCCACGGCCCACGGCGTCCTCGTTCTGGTAGTTCACCGCGGTATCGATCAGCCGGTAGCCCGCGTTCAGCGCGCTGGCGACTGCCTCAACGGCTTGCTGGTCTCGCATCGGGTAGGTGCCGAACCCGATCGCTGGTAGGTCGATGCCATCACCGTGGTCGCTCATGGTCCTCCACGTTGCACTCGTCGTATCTGCCTATCCAGGTCGTGACTGCCGTAAAGACGCCACGTCCGGAAGCGCAATGGGACCCCTGCTTGAGGCTCGGGGCGAGACGCACGCAGAGACTCCATCACCGTGCTGTCCCGAGCGCTGCCTCGTCGCCGCAGGTGATCACCCGCTTGACGAACCAGCCGTCGGCGGACTCCTGCACCAGGACCCACCCCTGATACGCCGCGCCGTCGAGGTAGTCGAACCCCACGCGACCGTCCTCTTCGAACGACCGCTCTGGCTCGCCGCTCGGAAGCGTCGCATCAGTATCCGCGAGCGCTTGCTCCGGGTTGCCGTGCGCGCCGGACCGCCCGGGACCCCCTTGGGCGGATTCCTCTCCAACGAGGTCTCCGCACGCTTCCTCCGCCTTCCGCAAGGCGTCCGCCTCGGCGTCGGAGGAAGGCAAGAGCTGGCGTATCCCCCGGGCAAACTCGACCTCTTCCTTGCTGAAGCAGTCAGGGCGAGCCTCGATCGTGCCTGCGATCGTCTCCTGTGCCTCGCGTCCCTCGACGCCCCCTCCGAACGTGTCAGCGACGACCTGGCGCGCCTCCTCGAGCCCCTCAACGACCTCGGTACAGGGCATGCCCGCGAACGGTGCGAGGTCGGTTCTCCAGGAGTCGCAGGACAACAGGAGCAGGGTTGCTGCCAGGATCGCCGCCACCCCGAGTGGACCCCGCATGCGTGCTCCCATTCCGCTCCGATCCAACCGTAGCGATTTGACCGATCGAGTCTTCTTCCAACGGGTCCGGAAGCGGCCGTCCTGGATCGGCGGCCATCCTCTGAGGCCCATCGCATCGGGGCCAAGGCTTCGGCGCGGCTGGCGTATGATCGCAACCATGCCGATGTACGAGTACCGCTGCCGAGCGTGTGGTGACACGTTCGATCGCCTGCGCCAGCTGGCCGATGCTGACGCGCCCGCCGACTGCGGCTGCGGGTCCACCGACACGGCCCGCATCCCGTCGGTCATCGCCCGCCCGAGCGGCGGGGCCACCCTCCCGATGGCCTCGGCGCCACCGGCGGGTGCCTCCCCCGGCGGTGGTTGCTGCGGTGGAGGCTGCTGCGGCTGAGCTGCACTCCTAGCCTGGGGCAGGCTGGGAGGTGGTATGGACCGCGACTGGGAGATGCGCGTTCGTCTGCAGGTGTTCGACCACGTGCGTGACCTGCGCGAGCGCAACGGCGGTGCGGTCCCATCCGGCCTGCTCGAGGAACGCCTCGCCGTCGACGGCACCTCGATCGCGATCATGAGCCGCCAGCAGGGGATCCACAAACCCCAGCAACTCGATGCCGCGCTGACGTTGAAGACGTCGTCGTCGAACCCGTACCGCGACAGCGTCGACGAGTTCGAGGGTGGCGTCATTCGCTACCACTACCGCGACCCGAGCATCGAGGGCCCGCGAGCGATGAAGATGGCCGAGGCGGACAACCGTTCCGTTCGCGCAGCCATCCAGCACCGCCTCCCCGTGGCGTACCTCTGGGGAATCGACAAGGGTTGGTACCTGCCGTTCGCCCCCGTCGAAGTCGTCAGCGACGATCCAGCCGGCCGCGAGTTCTACCTTGACCTCACCGAGCTCGGTGGGCTCGATCTCCGGACCCGCGATGGCGTCGTGGACCTCGGGGCTGAGACGCCCTCTCGCCGGTACCAGGCCCGGGAGGTGAAGGTCCGCGTCCATCAGGCACGATTCCGCCAGATGGTCATGCGCGCCTATCGGCGGGCATGCGGGATGTGCCGGCTCCGTCACGTGGACCTGCTCGACGCCGCACACATCCTCGAGGATGCCCAGGGCGGTGAGCCCCGGGTCACCAACGGCGTCGCCC
>CAZDIF010000306.1:0-3806 GCA_964505365.1 uncultured Actinomycetota bacterium | reverse complement strand
CGCCGGGCGGCTTGACCGCGTTGATGAAGTACTTCGGCCCCTGCGCCTTGATCCCCACGAGGATGAAGAACACGAGGACCATGATCGCCAGCATCGCCGGCAGCGCCATCCGTCCCGTCGACGGGAAGTTCACGAACGGCATGATCTCGAAGAAGTTGTTGATGAAGATGAACAGGAACATCGAGGTGAGCAGCGGCGCGAACTTCATCCCGTCGGGCCCGATGGCCTGGGGGATGATGTTGTTGCGCACGATGTCGACCAGGCCCTCCATCGCCGCCTGGAAGCGGTTCGGCACGATGCTGGGACGGCCGAACGCGGCCCACATCAGCCCGACGGTGATCAGCGCCGCGAGCAGGTAGAGCATCCCCACGCGATTGAATGCGAACAGCGTCGAGTCCTCGAACAGGAAGGGTCGGAACTCGAACAGCGGCTGCAGCGGGAGATCCTCGGGGAAGCACCCGGGGTTCGCCTCGGGGCATTCCGCGGCCGCCAGGACCAGCTGGCTCACACGTCGTCCTTTCCATCACGCGCCCAGGCGGGCGTGGAGTGGAGCATCCGGAACTCGGGGTTGGTCACGACCAGCCGCACCTCGACCGTCAGCAGCGCGACGAGCGCGACCGGGGCCGTCAGTGCCAGCGTGGGGCGATCGATGACGCCGAGGGGCGCCAGCGTCACGATGAGCAGCGCGTAGGCGGACAGCTTGACCAGCAGCCCGCCCAGCGCGACGGCCTGCACCGTAGTCGGTCCACGTGGCGCGGCCCAACGCAGCGACAGCCCGGTCAGCAGGAAGCTCCCGACCACCACGGCGAGGATGCCGGCGGCGGTGGCCGCACCGCCCGCACCGCGCAACCAGCCGGCCACGGGCACGCACACGACGACCAGCACCAGGCCCACGCCGGCAGCGGCGCGGAGCAGGCGCGGGTAGGGATCGATCACGCGGGGTCCCTCGCGGGTCGTCGTCTTCGTCGGCGGCGGCTCGCGCCGGGTGGCGCGCGGCGGTGGTCATGCCTCCTCCCCCCTCAGGGGGAGGGGCCGGCGTTGCCGGCCTGGGGGCGAAACCGAATGGGCTTCAGGCGTCGGGGTCGACGTCGGGGGTACGGGGCCGGAAGCGGTCGGGGGCCGTCTCGGCCAGGCGCTGCTGGTGGCGGATGTAGGCGAGGTACATCCCCAGGCCCAGGCCGAGGAACGCACCGGCGACCATCAACCACGGCCAGGTGCCCAACCAGGTGTCGAGCAACCAGCCGATCCCCATCCAGACACCGACGGCGGTCATGAGCTCGATGGTGGTCGCCCACCCGCTGTCGAGCTCCTGCCACATGCGCCGGCGCATGGCGGCGGGGTCGTCATGATCCATGATGCGGCGAAAGTTACCAATTTCACAAAGTCCCCGACGAACCGACGACGGCAGCGGGCACGCACCGCACGCGACGTGCATGGCCACCTGCCGCGCTGGTTCGTGGAGGAGTCCGTACGGTCGCTCGTGCGCATCCCTCCACGAAGCGAGCCGAGGAGTCGACGTGGGCGACGGCCCGAGCGCACGGCTGCGGCTGCGGGGCGGGCTGCCCACGCTGGTCCGGGCCGGGGCGACGGAGCGCGTCGAGGTGGCCGTGCCGCACCCCCGGGCAGTGAAGGACGCGATCGAGTCGGTGGGCATCCCGCACACCGAGGTGGCCGCCGTCGAGGTCGACGGGACCGTCGTGGACCTCGGCCACAACCTCACCGGCGGGGAGGACGTGGTCGTGCACGACGTGCTGGCACCGCCCGAGGTCGGCACGCCCGCCCAGCCGCCCCTCGACCGGCCGGTGCGCTTCGTCGCCGACGTCCACCTCGGCACGCTGGCGCGACGGCTGCGGCTGCTGGGGTTCGACACGTGGTACCGCACGCACGCGGAGGACGGCCGGTTGGCCCGCGTGTCCGCGGGACAGGGGCGCGTGCTGCTCAGCCGTGACCGTGGGCTGCTGTCGCGCCGCCAGGTCCGGCACGGCGCGCTGGTCCGCCACGACGACCCGGCCGACCAGCTCGACCAGGTGCTGGCGCGCTTCGACCTCGTCGACGCCGTCCGCGAGGGCACGCGGTGTCCCCGCTGCAACGGGCCCCTTCTCCCCGTGGACCGGACCGAGGTGGCCGACCGCATCCCCCCGGGCACCCGGGCGGCCGACTACACCGCGTTTCGCACCTGCGGGGACTGTGGACAGGTCTACTGGCCCGGCGCCCACGCGCCGGCGCTGCGCGCCATCGTCGACCGCGCAACCTCCTGAAACCTCACGCGGTGTGGGTGGCCGCCGGCCGCTCCTCCTCGGAGCCGCCGCGCCGCCACCGGATCCCCACCACCGTCAGCGCGATCCCCACGACGACGGCGCCGAGCCCGCCGAGCACCACCGTCGAGTCGTCGAGGGCGGCCATCGCCACCACCCCACCGGCGATCAGGGCCGACCAGTAGTACAGCACGAGCACGGCCCGGCGGTGCGAGTGCCCGAACGTGATCAGCAGGTGGTGCAGGTGGCCCTTGTCCGCCATGGACAGCGGCTGGCGGCGGTAGGCGCGCCGCACGATGGCGAAGGCGGTGTCGAGGAACGGCACCGCGAGCACCAGCATCGGGATCAGCAGCGGGATCGAGCCGGCGAAGTCCGAGTAGGTCGGCACGGTCGAGCGGCCGATGTAGGACACGCCGGCCGAGGCCAGCAGCAGCCCCAGCGTCATCGACCCGGTGTCGCCCATGAAGATGCGGGCCGGGTGGAAGTTGTGCACGAGGAACCCGAGGCTGACGCCCGCCGTCAGCGCGGCCACCAGCGGCGCCGCCGTCGGCACCGACTCGATGACGCCCATGTCCCCCGACACCACCGTGAAGGCGAAGAAGGCGACGGAGGCAATCGCCACGACCCCGGCGGCGAGCCCGTCGAGCCCGTCGATGAAGTTCACCGCGTTGATCATGGCGACCATCAGCAGGATGGTCAGCGGCATGCCGAGGTCCGGGGCCATCGCCACCACGTCGAGGCCCGGCACCCACACGTAGACCAGCTGGACACCGAACAGCACCGGCCCCAGCGACGCCACGATCTGGCCCGCCAGCTTGACCGACGGGGCCAGCCCGAACAGGTCGTCGAGCATCCCCAGGGCCGCGATCAGCGCCACCCCGATCAGCACCCCGACCGGCGCCGACGTGGACCCGAACAGCTCGCCGAACTCGGGCCGCAGCGCGGCCACCCCGAGGCCGACCAGCAGCCCCACCACCATCGCCAGGCCACCGAGGGTGGGCACCGGCGCAGTGTGGACCTTGCGCGGGTCGCTGGGCGCGTCGACCGCCCCAAGACGCCGGGCCAGCCGCATCACCAGTGGTGTGACCGCCGCGGTGACGACCGCGGCGACCAGGCCGACCAGGACGGCGGGGATCATCTAGGCGTACACCGGGAACCTGCCCAGCAGGTCGCCGACCTCGCCCCGGACGACCTCGCGGTCGTCGTCGCTGCCCGTCAGGGCCCGGTCGATCAGGCCCGCGACCACCTGCATCTCGTCGGGCCCCATGCCCTGGGTGGCCACGCACGCGGTCCCGGCGCGGATGCCCGACGCCACGGCCGGCGGGTTCTGGTCGAACGGGATGGCGTTCTTGTTGAGGACGATCCCGGCGGCGTCGGCCCGGGCCTCGGCGTCGGCGCCCGTCAGCCCCCGGTCGGTGACGTCGGCGAGGAACAGGTGCGTGTCGGTGCCGCCGGAGGTGATCCGGTAGCCGCGCTCGGTCAGCCCGCCGGCCAGTGCGCGGGCGTCGTCGAGGATGCGCTGGCCGTACTCCTTGAAGGACGGCTCCATCG
>CAZDIF010000305.1:1403-3808 GCA_964505365.1 uncultured Actinomycetota bacterium | reverse complement strand
ACGTTGCGGATGTCGGCGACCTCGGACTTGACCTCCTCGCCGTACTGGTCGACCGCCAGCGGCAGGCGCCAGATCGGCTCGCCCGCAGCGGTGCCGGCGGCGAGCAGCTGCTCGGCGACCTCGTCGTCGTTGGCCATGATCGCGGTGAACTTCGGTCCGACGGCGTGGAGCACGGACCCCGTGAGGGTCGCCATGTCGACGACGGCGTCCGGGGCCGGGTCCAGCTCGCCGGCGTGCACCAGGCCGTCGGCCAGGACGAGACGGCCCTCCGCGTCGGTGTTGAGCACCTCGACGGTCTTGCCGCCGTGGATGCGCAGCACGTCGCCCGGCCGGATCGCGGACCCGGACGGCATGTTCTCGGCGAGGCAGAGCAGCCCGGTGACGGCGACGGGCAGGCCGAGCTCGGCGACCGCGCGCACGGTGGCCAACACGGTCGCGGCGCCGGCCATGTCGACCTTCATCCACTCCATCGCCTTCGGCGGCTTGAGCGACAGGCCGCCGGAGTCGAACGTGATGCCCTTGCCGACCAGCACGACGTGCCGGCTGGCCCCGTCGCCTGGGCGGTAGCGCAGCTCGACCAGGCGCGGCTCGACGTCCGAGCCGGCCGACACGCCGAGGTGGCCGCCGTACCCGCCGGACTCGAGCGCGGCGCGGTCCAGCACCTCGACCTCGACGGGCAGGCCGTCCACGAGCTCGCCGGCACGGTCGGCGAACGCGGGCGGGCGCTTGTCGGCGGACGGGGTGTTGACGAGGTCGCGTACCAGGATGGTGGCGGCGGCGGACACCCGGCCCACCGCGATCCCGGCCTCGACGGTGTCCGCGTCGCCCCCGACCAGGGCGACGCGCTCGAGCGCGTGGCCGTCGTCCTTCGACTTGTAGGAGCCGAAGCGGTAGGCGCCCAGCGTCAGCCCCTCGACCACCGCCCGGGCGGCCGCCTCGGCGTCCACGCCGTCGGTCGTGTGCAGCGACGTCGCCAGCGACGCCTGCCGCTGCGACGCCTCGGCGGCGGGCACGCACGCGCGGCGCAGTGCCTCGGCGTCGACGTCGTCCGCGGGCCCGAGGCCCACGACGAGCACCAGCGGGGCCGGCACCGCTCCCCGGGTGGGCAGCCGCAGCGAGGTCCCGGCCGCGCCGTCGAACGCGGCGTCGCGGCACGCATCGGCGAGGTCGTACCCCAATGCCTCGCCCAGGGCCACGCCCGTGGCGTCGAGCAGCGGGGCGGCGACGTCGTCACGGTCGTCGGCGTCGGGGGCGCGGGTCGCCCCCACCACCAGCAGGTCGGCCTCGGCGTCGGCCAGCGCACCGCCGGCTGCTGCGAACTGCATTGCACACCTCGTCGGGTCCTGGGCCGCCCGAGCCTACCGAGCGGGCCCACGGCCCCGACCCGCCGCGGCCTACCCTCGTGCGCCATGAGCACGAGTGATCCGGACGACCAGCGCGCGCGGCCCGTGGACCTGCGTGACTACGTCGACTTCTCCCGCGGGTCCGCCCGGCGCACCCGGGTGTTCACGACCGCGCGGCTCGCGCAGGACCTGTGGTGCATCGAGCCGCAGCAGTCCACGCCGGTCCTGCACCACGAGGACACCGACGTCACCTACACGGTCATCGCCGGGCGGTCGTGGTTCGTCACCGAGGAGGGCGAGGTCGGGCTGGACCCCATGGGCTCGCTCCTGGTCCCCGCGGGCGTCGTCCACGGCATCGACAACCGGGGCGCGGATCCGCTGATCGTGTCGGCCACCAGCGCCCCACCCAGCTCGCCCGAGGAGGAGGACGAGCCGGTCGCCGACACGCAGGCGGCGATCCGCGACGACGACCAGTACGGACGCCGTCGCCGGAAGGTGGCCGACGCGCTGGGGCGGCTGCTCGGCCGCTGACCTACTGCTCGCCCGGGGCCAGTTCGCGGATGTCGAACGACCCGGTCAGCTCGTCCCCGTCGCCGAACCGCAGCCGGAACTCGGCGGCCCACCGCTCCTCGACCTGCTGCACGTCGAGGCGACCGCCGATCGCCCGCCGCTGCTGGCCGTCGACGCGCAGGTCGACGACGGCGTGGCCGCGGACGTCGTCGCAGGTGCCGCAGTCGTCCTCGTCCACGGGCAGGGACTCGCCGGCGACGAGCGCCGTCGGGTTCTCGACGACGAACGCGACCGTCAGCCCGTCGATCGTGCGGGCGATCCAGCAGACGTCGGTGTCGGTCTCGATGCCGGGGTCGCAGTCGGTGGCGTTGACCTCCGGGTCGCTGTCCGAGATCGCGACGCGGCGACCGTCGATCCGGCCCGTGGCCCGGACGCCGTCGTTGCCCGTCTCGGGCTGGCGCTGCTGGACGCTGGCGCCCGCGCACGCCGTGGCGAGGAGGGCCAGCGCCGCACAGGCGGCGGCGAGACGGGACACGGGGCCTCCACGGGGGG
>CAZDIF010000305.1:0-1303 GCA_964505365.1 uncultured Actinomycetota bacterium | reverse complement strand
CATTCGTCACACGTCGTCCGACCCCAACCGGGAGCACCCGCTCGATGGCTGCGCGCAACGGCCCCGAGGGCCACACCGACACGTCCGCACGCCCGTCCACGCGAGCCCTGCTGATCAGCCTGCTCGGCGACGTCGCCCTGCCGTCGGGCGGTGCCGCCTGGCTCGGGTCACTGACCCGGGGCATGGAGGCGCTCGGGGCGTCCGACGCCGCGGTCCGCCAGGCCCTGCGGCGGCTGTCGGACCAGGGCCTCGTCGAGGCCGAGCGCCAGGGGCGCCACGCGCGCTACCGGCTGACCGAGCGCGGCCTGCGACGGTTCGAGGACGCCGCCGAGCGCATCTACCTGCGCCGCGACCTCGCCTGGGACGGCCGCTGGCGGATGCTGACCTACTCGTTCCCGGAGCGCCAGCGCGGCACCCGCGACGCCCTGCGCCGCGAGCTGACGTGGCTGGGGTTCGGGTCGATCGGCGGTGGCACCTGGGTCTGCCCGTGGGACCTCGGCGTGCGGCTGGACACCGTGCTGGACGCCCACCGCGTCGCCGGCGAGGTGGAGGTGTTCACGGCCACCCACGAGGGCGAGGACACCGCGCTGGCCGCCCGGGCCTACGACCTGTCCGACCTGCACGGCGCCCACGCGGAGTTCCTCGCCGCGCTGCCCGACACGGACGGGCTCGACGACGAGGCGGCGTTCCGCACCCGCGTGCTGCTGGTGCACCGGTGGCGCAAGTTCCTGTTCCTCGACCCGTGGCTGCCCGAGGAGCTGCTGCCGGCCGACTGGCTCGGTGCCCGTGCGGCCGAGGCCTTCCTCGCCGCCTACCGCGACGTGGAGGAGGCGGCCTGGCGGTGGTGGGACGGCGTGGTCGCCGAGACGGCCCCGGACGGGATCGTGCCGCCGCACCGCTCCAACCTCGACCGGTCGCGCATCCCCCACCGCACCCGCCAGCCGGCCGATGCCGCCGGCGGCAATGGCCAGCCGACGCCGGCCGAGGGCGGCACGCGCGAGGGCCCGACCGTCGTCGCCTCGACCGACGACCCGGACCGTGCCCGAACGGAGGAGTTCCTCGAGCGGGTGCACGCCGGCCACCTCGTCGAGCCGTCGGACTGGATGCCGGACACGTACCGGAAGATGAACCTCAAGTTCATCGAGATGCACGCCAACAGCGAGATCATGGGTGCGCTGCCCGAGCGCGAGTGGATCGCGCGGGCGCCGACGCTGAAGCGCAAGCGTTCGCTGGCCGCCAAGGTCCAGGACGAGGTCGGGCACGGCCAGCTGATCTACCGGGTGGCCGAGACGCTCGGGAAGTC
>CAZDIF010000304.1:0-3815 GCA_964505365.1 uncultured Actinomycetota bacterium | reverse complement strand
CCGCTACTGAAGGATCGGGGCTAGGCATCTCGCCAGCAGCGACGGTCATCTGACCGCAGACGGCCGCCGGCTCGGATCACGTGTCGCGACCGACGGGTTCTCCGCCGTCAGCTACTCGGGTGGTTCGCAGGTGGTGTGGTGGATCTTGAAGAACTCGTCGCCGTTCGGGCTGACGTGCGCGGTGATGTTCACGACACCGACCGTGCCACCGCCGTCCGCACTGACAATCTGGATCTTGAACGTGAACGTTTCGGCCAGTCCACCGGTGTGTTCGTTGAACGACCCGCCGAACCAGATGGCGCCGGCCGCGAAGTACTCCTTGCCAGCCTCGTCCTCGAACCGCACGTTCTTCGGCACGGCCGTGAACGTGAAGTTGGACGTACCACCCCGGCTCGTGCCCTCGTGGATCACGATCCGCAGTTCCCCGGACACTGCCGTGTAGGTCCCGCTCGCACACACGAACGTGTCACCCACGACAGGCACCGAGAAGTGCATCGCTGGACCGCTGGCCACCGCCGGCCCCGCCACCACAAACACCATCGCGGTCACCACTGCGAGCATGCCCAGTCGCTTCATCATCATGTCTCCCACACGACAGGACGGACCACCCCTGGTGCCGCACGACACCCTCTCCGCCTGCTACGTGGCGGGCCGTCCCGATCTGCTCCGCGTGCGCCGTACTCTTCGAATGCTCCGCCCCGCCCCGGGTGCTGTCAAGGCTGTACGCCGAAATAGCAGGCGACCAGGTGACGCTGGACCGCGCCGGACGCGAGGTCCGGGATCACGAGCCCGGACAAGGCGTTCTTCACCAGGCGGCAGGCGACCAAGCTCGACCTCGTTCAGTACCGTCCAGTATTGCGTTGCCGTTTCCAAGACGCTCATGCGAGCCATGGGTGGTCCCCACGCTGCTCCAGCCAGTCCCCGACGGGGCAGCGGGCATGTCGTTCTTCCAGAAGCGGGTCTCCAAGGGCCCACCAGACTGGCTGACCGCCGCGAGAATCCGCGCGTTTCGCATCTTGACACCGTGCCGACCCGGACGTCTACCACCGAGCTCGTGCCCCGTTTGGGATCGCCGGTACAGACCGGGTCGTTCAGCCCGCCAAACGTGCGGTACATGACGGACAGGTGTTCGGAGGCGTGCAGTCTCGGGCGGCTCGGCACGAGAACCGACCCGCGCGCCGCGGGGACTCTCGTGCGGGCGGCCCACGTCATACGTCGCATGGTCACGGACGGCCCCTGGCGACACGTCGCATCCCTGCTGCCGGACGGAATCCCGGCGTGTGCGGACACGCGCGCTGCATTCCCCTTGCATTCCCTTACGGTGTATGGCCCCCGAAACACCCGAATTCTGGAGCGGTAGACGAGATTCGAACTCGCGACCTCCACCTTGGCAAGGTGGCGCTCTAGCCAACTGAGCTACTACCGCGCGGGCCGGGAAGGTAGCCGAGCCCTGACAGGCCGGCAAACCTGCCAGAGGCTTCAGGGAACCACGAGGATCTTGCCCCTCGTGTGCCGTCCCTCAAGGTATCGGTGGGCCTCGGCGACGTCCTCGAGCGCGAACGTCCGATCGACCCGGACATCGAGGTCGCCGGCGGCGATCCAGTCGAACAGCGTCCGGGCGCGCACCTCCAGCTCCGCTCGGTCAGCGATGTAGTGGAACAGGGTCGGACGCGTCAGAAACAGCGATCCCCGCTGGTTCAAGGTCTGCGGGTCGACCGGCTCGACCGGCCCGCTGGCCTGCCCGTACAGCACCATCATCCCCCGCGTCCGCAGGCAGCGCAGCCCGTCCTCGAAGGTCGCTCGGCCGACGCCGTCGTACACGACGTCCACCCCGCGCCCGTCGGTGAACTCGCGGACCGCCTCGACGACGTCCTCGCGCGTGTAGACGACGACGGCCTCCGCGCCGAGGCCGCTGACGACCTCGGCCTTCTCGTCGCTGCCGCACGTCCCGATGACCCGGGCGCCGAGGAGCCGGCAGACCTGGGTCAGCAGGTGCCCGACCCCGCCGGCGGCGGCGTGCACCAGCGCCACCTGCCCGGACCGCAAGAGCCACGTGTCGTGCGTGAGGTAGTGGGCCGTCATGCCCTGCAGCATCACGGCCGCCGCCGTCCTCGCGTCGACGCCGTCGGGCACCGCGACGAGCCGGTCCGCCGGCACGACCTGCTGCTCGGCGTAGGCACCCCGGGTCCCGGCGTGGGCGACCCGATCCCCCACGGCCACCTCGTCCACACCCGGCCCCACCACCTCGACGGTGCCCGCCGCCTCCAGCCCCAGCGAAGCCGGCAGGTCCAGCGGGTAGGCACCCGAGCGCTGGTAGGTGTCGATGAAGTTCACGCCCGCGGCCTCGACGCGGATCCGGACCTCCCCCGGTCCCGGCTCGGGAACCGAACGGTCGCCCGCCACCAGCACCTCGGGCCCTCCGGTCTGCTCGATCGTGACGGCTCGCATCGTGGCCTCCGAGATCGCTCCCTCCAGACCCTACGAGATCCCACGCCGACCTCGACAGGAAAATCGGCAGCGCGTACATCGGCGGCGGGTTACGGTGGCTGTCGTAGGGAGCGCGACGGACGCCGGGCCCGGTGTCAACGTCGCCCGGCCTGTCGATCGCCCCCGGGAGCTGGACGAAGGGAGCGCGATGAGGCCCCGGGACCGTCATTTCCTGTTCACCCGCCGCGAGTTCATGCAGGCAGCGAGCCTCGCGGCACTCGCGGCCGCCTGTCGAGGCAACGGCGGCGACATCACGGCCACCCCCACGGCCACGTCACCGGACACCATCGAGACCGAGCCCACCCAGGGGCTCTCGGGCGACCTGCGCATCCTGATGTGGTCGCACTTCGTGCCGGCGCACGACGACTGGTTCGATCCGTTCGCACAGGAGTGGGGTGAGCGCGTCGGGGTCAACGTCACCGTCGACCACATCAACGTGGCCGACGTCCCCGCGCGAATCTCGTCGGAGATCTCCGCCGGTGAGGGCCATGACCTGATCCAGTACATCGCCACGCTGTCGCAGTTCGAACCCAGCGTCCACTCGATGAACGACCTCAACGAGGAGGCCAGCAACCGCTACGGCGAGCTGCTCGACCTGTGTCGCCGGTCGAGCTTCAACCCGGCGACCGAGAACTTCTACGCGTACGCACCCGCGTGGGTCCCCGATCCGGGTGACTACCGCCAGTCGCTGTGGGCCGAGGCCGGCTTCGAGAATGGCCCGTCGACCTGGGACGAACTCCTCGCGGGTGGCAGCTCGATCTTCCAGAACCAGAACACGCAGCTGGGGCTCGGGATGTCCCAGGAGATCGACTCGAACATGGCAGCCCGGGCGCTGATGTGGTCGTTCGGCTCGTTCGTCCAGGACGAGAACGAGAACGTCACGCTCAACTCCCAGGAGACCGTCGATGCGGTCAACTTCATGGCGGAGCTGTTCAACCAGGCGATGACCGACGAGGTGTTCGCCTGGAACGCGGCCTCGAACAACCAGGGCCTGATCTCGGGCGAGCTGTCCTACATCCTGAACTCGATCTCCGCCTGGCGCACGGCGCAGGAGCAGAATCCGGACGTTGCCAAGGACGTGTTCTTCGTGCCTGCCCTGGAGGGCCCCCAGAACGCGTTGGCTGCCCAGCACGTCATGTACAACTGGATCGTGCCGCAGTTCTCCACGAACCGGGACAACGCCGAGGAGTTCCTGCTCCACTACACCGAGAACCTGAGCAACGCGGCGTTCGAGTCCAAGCTGTACGACTTCCCCGGGTTCCCCGGACAGGTCCCGGAGCTGGAGGACTGGCTGACCGAGGACCCGTTCGTGATCGAGGGCGACGACC
>CAZDIF010000303.1:0-3820 GCA_964505365.1 uncultured Actinomycetota bacterium | reverse complement strand
GCAACAAGTCGCTGATCTACGCGATGATCCACTTCACGCTGCTGCCGGAGGACACGGACTTCGAGTACGAGGGTCGGGTCGGCTACCTCTCGCACGACGAGCGCATCAGCCACCCGGGCTCGTCGGAGCCGACCAAGCCCGAGTACGAGGACCTGCCGCAGCAGGACGGCTTCGAGGTCACCCTCGACCACGCGGGCGACGTGACCACCCACGAGTTCGAGGTGCAGGGCCCCGACGACGGCGTCTTCAACGGCGGGCTGTCCGTGACGGTGACCTGGAGCAACGCCGAGGGCGTGGCCGCCGGTTCGCTGAACGAGATCGCCCTGGAGCGGTACCGGACGGGCGAGGAGGACCCCCAGCGCGACGAGGGCTGGGAGGCCGTCAACACCTACTTCAACCAGGCACCGACCTACCTGCAGGGCGGCGCGAAGCTCGACGCGAACCTGCCCATGCCCGGGCGCTACCGCATCCGGATCGAGGGTGTCGCCCCGTCGCAGTTCCACGCCGCCGCCGAGTTCACGGGGGCGCAGGCCTGGCCCGACCCCGGCCAGCGGCCCTACGACGTGTCGAACCTCGACTTCTTCGACGACCTCCACCCGTTCGTGCCGGACCCGGACGACCTCGAGGCCGTGCCGGTGGAGGACGTCCTCGACGGGCGGGTCGACCTGGCCACCTTCGACACGATCGTGGGCGTCGACAACGCGGTCCTGCCCGGCTTCGAGGACCCGGACGGCTTCGTACCCGGGCCCATCCAGGACCCGATCAGCGACAGCATCGTCTGCGACTGCCTGCCGGGCGCCGGCGTCCGCAACGAGGCGACGTCCGGGTTCTACGAGTTCGACGTCGAGGAGGGCCAGTCCCAGCTGGACGTCGAGGTGACCTCCGACACCGTGGTCGACCCGGACCTGTACCTGCAGCGGCAGAACGAGGACGGCAGCTGGGGCGGCGACCTGGCATCCGGCGAGACCGGACGGTCCGGGCTGGAGACGCTGACGCTGTCCCGACCGGCCGCCGGCACCTACCGCGTCGAGGTGCACAACTGGGTCGGTTCGCCCGGTCCGGCTGACATCGAGATCGTGTTCGGCGCCGACCAGCAGGACGGTGGCGACGGCGAGGTCGTCGCGGCTGCGCAGGGTGGCACGCGACCCGCGGACACCTACACCACCGAGGACCGCGACGCGATGGCGGACCGGCTGCGGGCCTTCGTCGAGCAGGGCGGCAACCTCGTGCTGACCGACGATGCGCTGCGCGCGCTGGAGTGGATGGACGTCGTCGCGGACGACACCGTGCTCGACCGCGCCGTGTACGCCGGCCACATCGAGTTCACGGACGACAACGGGTCCACCTCCACCTACGACGACCCGCTGGCGGCGAACGTGGACCAGCCCGGGGCGGCCGAGGGCTCCAACCACCGCCACCAGGTCACCGAGCCGGTGCCGATCGGCTACGCCATCCAGACGCCCGACGGCGGCGACCTCGACTCCCTGCCGCAGTGGACCGTCCGGCGCGAGGACTTCGAGGACGCCGGCGGCCGCGTCGTCGGCACGCTCGGCGGCACCGACGTGACGTTCGGCGAGATCCCCCTGGGCGACGGCGTGATCCGGATCAGCGGCTCGTTGCTGCCGGTGCCGACCGAGGAGTACGACCACCCGTACGGGCTCAGCAGCTACGGCGTGACCTACACCGGCTACGAGGTCCTGCGCAACATGCTCGACTGGACCAACCCGAACGGACTGGCCACCGGGAATCCGGGTCGTGGCCGCGCCGATCCACCCGCGGACCCACCGGCCGGGCCGCCGTCACGCCGCGCACTGCCGGCGACTGGCGGTGGGCTCGCGCTGCTGGGCGCGGCCATCGTCGCCGGCGGCTGGGCCACCCGGCGCACGCGGGGTCGCGTCAGCGACTGATCCGGAACTTGATCCGCACGTGCGTGTGGTACTCGGTGATCTCGCCGTCCTCGACCACCGCCGAGGTGTCCAGCACGGTGAGGCCCTCGACGCCACGCAACGTGTTGGACGCCTCGGCCAGGGCCTGCTGTGCGGCGTCGCGCCACGATTCCGTGGAGACGCCGACGAGGTCGATGGTCTTGATGACGGCCATGGGCGTGCTCGCTTGCGACGGGTGGGCGGGAGGTCTGCGGCAGGCTAGGCGCTGCCGGGTCGGCATGGCGGGCTCTCCCGCCTACACCTCCGCCGGTCGGAGCAGGAACACCAGCGCCATCGCCACGATGAGGGTGATCCCCGACACCACCGCCGCGGGCATCCCCCACCGGTCGCCCTTCAGGTGCGCACCCGAGCCGAGCACCATGCCGACCAGCCCCAACGCCACGCCATAGCCCACGAGGAACGGCGTGAGCACTGCACACGCCCACGCCGCGATGGCCAACGGTCGGGCGCCGGCCGGCGAGGTGGCTGGCCCGTCTCCGGTGCGCGTGTCGGTGTCCATGGGAGCAGGGTAGGCGGTGAGTCCCTACCCTCCGTGACCGCAGGTGACAAGTGGGGGATTCGAGACCGCACCTGCGCGGCCGTCGTATCAGGCGCCGGGGGAACCCCCTCTCGCTCGACAGAGATCCATCGCCGACAACAAGGGGAAGCCCCGTGGGGACTGCCCGTGCACGCATGCCATTCATCGCCATCGCCGTGACGCTGGCCCTGGCCGCCGCCGGATGCTCCGGCGACGACATCGCCGAGCGCGTGGCCGAGGAGGCGGTCGAGCAGGCCGGTGGCGGCGAGGGCGAGGTCGACATCGACCTGGACGAGGACGGTCAGGGGTCGGTCTCGGTCGAGAACTCCGAGGGGTCGTTCTCCATGAACGCCGGTGGTGACCTGCCCCCGTCGTTCCCGGACGACATGCCCCTGCCATCGGCGGACTTCCAGGTCGCCACCAGCATGGAGCAGGAGTCCGACGAGGAGGGCCTGCGCATGACCGCGGCCCTGCTCGTGCAGGCGTCGTTCGATGACGTTTCCGCGGAGCTGGAGGAGGCGCTGCCGGACGCCGGCTGGGAGGTCACCGACACCCAGCGGACCTCGATGGGCGAGTCGACGAGCCTCAACCTCGTCGTGGAGAAGGGCGACACCGGCGGGCTGATCATGGTGGCCCAACGCGCCGAGGGTGAGACGATGGTCAACTACACGGTCGGCCCCGCCGGCGACGTCAGGTGATCGTCAGCTCGCTGGACGGGTCGTCGGGGTCACCGGCGTCGACCGTGACGGTGGCCCCGTCGACGATCCGGCCGTCGAGCAACGCCGTGGCCAGCGGGTTCTCCACGTGGGTGCGGATCACCCGCTTCAGCGGCCGTGCACCGTAGACGGGGTCGTACCCGCGGTCGGCCAGCCACGCCGTCGCGGCGTCGGTGACCTCGAGGGTGAGGTCACGGTCGGCCAGGCGCGCCCGCAGCCGGTCCAGCTGGATGTCGACGATCTCGGCCAGCTGGTCCTTGGCGAGCCGGTCGAAGATCACGACGTCGTCGATCCGGTTGAGGAACTCCGGCTTGAAGTAGCTGCGCACGTCGGCCATGACCCGGTCGCGCAGGTCCTGCGGCTCCAGCGTCACGTCGAGGATGTGCTGGCTGCCGAGGTTGCTGGTCATGATGACCACGGTGTTGCGGAAGTCGACCGTGCGGCCCTGCCCGTCGGTCAGCCGCCCGTCGTCGAGCAGCTGCAGCAGGACGTTGAAGACGTCCGCGTGGGCCTTCTCGACCTCGTCGAGCAGCACGACCGCGTAGGGACGGCGGCGGATCGTCTCGGTCAGCTGGCCGCCCTCCTCGTGGCCGACGTAGCCCGGCGGCGCGCCGATCAGCCGGGCGACGGTGTGCTTCTCC
>CAZDIF010000302.1:0-3822 GCA_964505365.1 uncultured Actinomycetota bacterium | reverse complement strand
CTGCCGGCCGAGATCGACGGCGAGGGCCTGACGATCGCGTTCAACCCGGCGCTGCTGCTGGCGGGCCTGGAGGCGACCGGCACCGAGCACATCCGCGTCGAGCTCCGCGACGGCCTCAAGCCGGCGGTGATCCGCCCGCAGGCGGCCGAGGGCGACGAGGGTCCGGCCGACGACTTCACCTACCTGCTGATGCCCATGCGGGTGAACTGAGGCGGCGTGATCGTCACCCACGTCGACGTCCAGGACGTCCGGAGCTACGCCCGGGCATCGCTCGACCTCGATGCCGGGGTGACCGTGCTGCTCGGTGCCAACGCCCAGGGCAAGACGAACCTGCTGGAGGCGCTCGTCCGGGCCGCCACGGGCGGCAGCCACCGCGTCGCTGGCGACGGGCCGCTGGTGCGGGCGGGCGCCGACCTCGGCGTGATCCGGGTGCGGGTCCGCGACGACGGCGGACGGGAACGCACCCTCGAGCTCGAGGTGGGCACGGGGCGGCGCACCCGCACCCGCGTCGACGGGCAGGACGTCCGGCGGGCCTCCGAGGCACTCGGGGTGCTGCGGGTGGTGCTGTTCGCCCCCGAGGACCTCACGATCGTCCGCGGCGAACCGGACCACCGCCGTCGCTTCCTCGACGACCTGCTGTCCCAGCGCCGGCCGGCCTACGCCGCCGCCAAGGCCGAGTACGACCGGGTGCTCCGCCAGCGCAACCAGCTGCTGAAGCAGGCCCGGGGGCTGACCGGATCGGCCCGCGAGGCGGCGCTGGGCACCCTGCAGACCTGGACCGACCAGCTGGTCGCGCACGGGGCGGGGCTGCTGGCGGCCCGAATCGCCGTCGTCCACGCGCTGGCCGGGGTCGTCGACCGGACCTACCGGCGGATCGCCGACCGGCCCGACCCGATCGGGCTGACCTATCGGTCGTCCACCGGCCGGCGGGTGGTTGGTGACCCCGACCTCGGCGTGCCCGACCGGGACGAGCTGGCGGCCGAGCTGGCGGCCACCCAGGAGGCGGTCGCGGCCGACGAACAGCAGCGCGGCGTGACCCTGGTCGGCCCACACCGCGACGACCTCGAGCTGTCCGTGGGCCCCCTGTCGGCCCGCGACCACGCCAGCCAGGGCGAGGCCTGGTCGTTGGCGCTGGCGCTGCGGCTGGCGACCTTCGATGTCCTGGCCGACGTCGGCGACGACCCGGTCGTGCTGCTCGATGACGTGTTCAGCGAGCTCGACGCCCGTCGCCGGCAGCAGCTGGCGGACGCGTGCCGCGAGTGGCCGCAGGTGCTCGTCAGCGCCGCCGTGCAAGCCGACGTCCCGTTGACCGGCCGCTACGTGGACGTCCGGCTCGAGGACGGCGCCACCACGCTCACGCCCCGCCCGACGGTCGTCCACGCCGACCGCGACGTCGGAGGTGCCGCATGACTACACCTGAAGAGGATCGCCGGACGGCGTGGCGCACCGACCGCGACCCGCGGGCCTACGCCCGGCGCCGCGCGAAGGGGTTGCGCCGGCGTGCCAGCCTCGACCGCCGCGACACCGACCCGACCCCACCGACCGACGACGACTGGTCAATCGCCGACCGCAGCCAGCAGGTCCGGCTGCCACGCGGCCCGCAGCCGCTGGCCTCCCTGCTCGACGACGTCGTCCGCGACCGCGGCTGGGATGAACGCCTGCGAGGCGCCATGGTGTTCGGCCGGTGGGCCGAGGTCATCGGCGACGAGCTCGCCCAGCACTGCGAGCCGGTCCGGCTTGCCGGTGGCGTGCTCACCGTGGCCGCCTCCAGCCCGGTGTGGGCCACCCAGCTTCGCCACCTCACCGGCCGGCTGGCACTCAACGTCAACCAGGCCCTCGGCGAACCGGTGGTGACCAAGGTCAACGTCGTGGTCGGCCGTGCCTGAGCTGCCCGACATCGAGGACTACCTGGCCGCACTGCGGGCCCGGGTGGAGGGTGACGTCCTCGAGCGGCTGCGGGTCACCTCGTTCACGCTGCTGAAGACCTACGACCCGCCCGTGTCGGTGGTCGAGGGCCAGGTCGTCACGGGCCTGCGGCGGCTGGGCAAGCGGATCGTGTTCGAGTTCGCGGACATTGTCGAGCGGGGGAGCGAGCCAGGTGCGGACGAGGACGAGCCCGTGTACGTCGTGCTGCACCTCATGATCGCCGGGCGGCTGCGGTGGCGCGAGCACGGTGCGGCCGTGCCCAAGCGCAACGGCCTGGCGGCGTTCGACTTCCCGGCCGGCACGGCGATCCTCACCGAGGCGGGCACGAAGAAGCGCGCGTCCCTGCACCTGCACCGCGGCGAGGCGGACCTGCTGGCCACCCACGACCGCGGCGGCGTCGAGCCGCTGGAGGCCGACCTCGACACGTTCCGCGAGGCCCTGACCCGCGAGAACCGCACGCTCAAGCGCGCCCTGACCGACCAGCGGCTGTTCTCGGGCATCGGCAACGCGTTCAGCGACGAGATCCTCCACGCCGCGCAGCTGTCCCCGGTGCAACTGACCAGCCGCCTGGACGACGAGGAGGTCGCCCGGCTGCACACGGCCGTGCAGGACACCCTGGCCACCTGGGTGGCGAGGCTGCGCGAGAAGACCGGCGAGGGCTTCCCCGAGGAGGTCACCGCCTTCCGCCCCGACTTCGCCGTGCACGGCCGCTACGAGCAGCCCTGCCCGGTGTGCGGCACGCCGGTGCAGCGGATCCGGTACGCCGACAACGAGACCAACTACTGCCCCCGCTGCCAGACCGGCGGCACCGTCCTGGCCGACCGCAGCCTCTCACGGATCCTCAAGGACGACTGGCCCCGCACCGTCGAGGAACTCGAGGGCACCTGAGGGTGGTCTCGAGGCCACGTCAGGGGGTGTCCACAGGGCGCGCTGCGAGGCCGGGGTGGACCCCCCGCGCTGGTACCCTCGGTCTTCGATCGTCTCCTCCTCCCGCGCCTCCCCGCGACGCCTCGAAGGACCCCCATTGGCTGCTGCTCCCACGCCCGATTACAGCGCCAAGAACATCACCGTCCTCGAAGGCCTCGAAGCCGTCCGCAAGCGCCCCGGCATGTACATCGGGACGACCGGTCCGCGGGGCCTGCACCACCTCATCTGGGAGGTCGTGGACAACTCGGTCGACGAGGCACTCGCCGGCCGGTGCTCGCAGATCGACGTGACCCTGACCGCCGACGGCGGGATCAAGGTGACCGACGACGGCTCGGGCATCCCGGTCGACATGCACACCAAGGAGAACCGCTCCGCGCTGGAGGTCGTGCTGACCGTCCTGCACGCCGGCGGCAAGTTCGACTCGACCGCCTACGCCGTCTCGGGGGGCCTGCACGGGGTCGGCATCTCCGTGGTCAACGCGCTGTCCGAACGCCTGGTCGCCGAGGTCCACCGCGACGGCCGCATCTACCGCCAGGAGTACAGCCGCGGGCGGCCGCAGACCCCGGTCGAGCCGGTCGGGGAGGCCGACGCCACCGGCACCACGATCTCGTTCTGGCCCGACCCCGACATCTTCGAGTCCACCGAGTTCGCGATCGACACGATCATCCGGCGGCTGCGTGACACCTCCTTCCTCACGGCGGGCCTGCGGATCACCTTGACCGACGAGCGGTCCCGCGAGGAGGCCGAGGAGGACATCAGCCCACGCCACTGGGAGTTCCACGCCCCCAACGGCCTGGCGGACTTCGTCGACCACCTGCGTTCCACGCGGAACAAGGACGGCCTGCACGAGGCGATCCACTTCGAGTCCGAGGAGGTCACCGACGAACGTGCCCAGTCGGTCGAGGTCTCGCTGCAGTGGATCAACGACTTCAACGACGCGATCCTCAGCTACGCCAACACGATCAACAC
>CAZDIF010000301.1:0-3826 GCA_964505365.1 uncultured Actinomycetota bacterium | reverse complement strand
TCACGTAGCCCCGGGCCCCGGCACGGATGGTCGCGATGACGTCCTCGGCCGCGTCGGAGACGCTGAGGGCGAGGAAGCGCGTGTCGATCGCCCCGGCCTCCCGGGCACCGGCGATGACCTCGCCGCCCCCGCCGCCGGGCAGGTGGACGTCCAGCAGCACCACGTCGGGCTTCAGCCGGCGGATCCCCTGGATGGCACCGTCGACGTCGGCCGCCTCACCGACGACGTGGACGTGCTGGCCGATCTCGGCGCGCACGCCGGTACGGAACAGCCGATGGTCATCGACGAGGAACACGGTGATGGCGGCGGTCATGCCTCTCCCGTTCGTGTGCGGCCGGGGCGGTCGGCGGCCAGCGGGACCCACAGCTCGACCTCGGTCCCGGTCCCCGGGGCGGACGTGATCGTGGCACCGCCGCCCGCACGCTCGAGCCGTCCGCGGATGGACCGGCGGATGCCCTGCCGGTCCGGGTCGACGGCGGCGGTGTCGAACCCCGAGCCGCGGTCGCGGACGAAGGCCTCGACGGCGTCGTCGGTGACCTCGACGTACAGGCTGGCACCGTCGACCTTCGCGTGCTTGCCCACGTTGACCAGCGCCTCCCGGACCGCGGCGACCAGGCCGTCGACGTCCTCGTCCAGCGCGACGTCGCCGACCACCACGGCGTCCACGTCGAGGTCGAAGGACTGCTCGACCTCGCCGGCGAGGTCGTCGATCGCCACGGCCAGGGTGCGCGGGACGGCCGGGTCGCGGCGGTCGCCGTACAACCAGCCGCGCAGTTCGCGCTCCTGCCGCCGGGCGAGGGTCACCATGCGGCGGGGCTGGTCGGCCGACCGCTGGATGAGCGCGAGCGTCTGCAGGACGGAGTCGTGGAGGTGGGCGGCGACCTCCTCGCGGGCGGCCACGCGGGCGCGTTCTGCCCGCTCGCGTCCCAACTGCTCCCAGAGGCGGAGCAGCCACGGGGCCAGCAGCAGCACCGTGCCGATCAGCATCCCGGCCAACGGCGCCAGCACGCCGAGGGGGTCGGAGGTGGTGGACAGGAAGACGAGGCCGCTGGCGGCCATGAGCGTCAGCCCCACGAGGACCCGACCGACCGTCGTGCCGCGGGGGCCCGTCAGCCCGAGCGGGTCGGCGACCCGCGTGCCGGGCCGCCGGCGCTCGCGGTCGGGCTGCCCACGCGTCCAGATCACGGCGGAGGCGACCGCGGCCAGCACCGCCGGCCACACGAGCGCGTCGCTGAACCACAGCCCGAGGCTGCGCAGCATCAGCAGCACGCCGAGCGCGACCAGCCCGACGGCGGCGGCCTGCTGCAGGTCGAAGGGCCGCGGCACCGGCTCGGTGTCGTCCCTCGGTTCGTCCGACACCGCCAGGCCGATCCCGTACAGCAGGATCCCGGCGCCGCCGGCCAGCGTCAGCACCACGAAGGCGAGCCGCAGCAGGACCGGGTCGACCCCGGTGCGGGCGCCGAGGCCGCCGGCCACGCCCCGCAGGACGCGGTCGCGGCGGGAGCGCACGAACCGGGTCCGTCCGGATGGGGCGGACCGTGCCGGTGCGTGTTCGGGGTTCACGTGGGACATGGTCCCACACCGACCCCGGGTCCGCCCGGCCCCGTACCCCCGGTCCGCCCGGTCCGCCCTCAGGGTGGGCTCGGGGTTCCCCCCGATGGGCGGCCCGGCCCGCTCCTGCGACGATGTGCACCAGTTCCCGCCGACCCCACGGTGTCCCGACCGGACTCCAGGAGCCCACCGATGTCCCAGCAGCCTGCCTCTCCACCGCGCCGGCTCGTCCGCCGCACGGACGACCGGATCCTCGGCGGCGTGGCCTCCGGCCTCGCCGACCTCCTCGGCGTCGACCCCGTCCTCGTGCGCGTCGGCTTCGTGCTCCTCGCGTTCGCCGGCGGCACGGGGATCCTCGCCTACCTCGCCCTCTGGGCCCTGACGCCCGAGGGCGGACCCAGCGGCCGCCCGGTGTCCCGTGACCGCGGCGCCGCGTTCTGGGTCGCCATCGCCCTGTTCGTCCTCGCCGGCCTCGCGATCGCCGACAGCGTGGGGGATCGCTCCTTCGTCTGGCCGCTGGTGCTGGTCGGCGCCGGCGTGGCGCTGTGGCGGTCGGACCTCAGCAACCGTGGCGCTGGGCCCGCCGACGAGGCTGGTCGGCCGGATCCGCCGGAGGCACCGCCCAGCCCGGCGCCGGGCGCCCCCACGGCGACGGCCCCGCCGGCGGACGGGACCGCGCCGCCGCCCCCGCCCCCGGGCCCACCGGCGCCATCGGCGCCCGACGAGCCGGCGGGGTGGTCCCCGCCCCCGCCACGGCGATCCCGGTCCGTGCTCGGGCGGGTGACCGTCGGGGCCACCCTCGTCGTCGTCGGCGTGCTGGCGGGGCTGGACCGCGCCGGTGCACTCGAGCTGACCGCGCGGGACACGGTCGCCGTCGCCCTGCTCGTGATCGGCCTCGGCCTGGTCGTGGGCACCTGGTACGGGCGAGCCCGGTGGCTGGCGATCCCGGGAGCCCTGCTCCTGCTGCCCGGGCTGGTCGTCTCCAGCGCGGTCCACGACCTGGACGTGCCGCTGGACGCCGGCGTCGGCCAGCGCAGCTTCGGGACGACGGCCGTGGCCGAGCTCGAGCCCCTGTACGAGCTCGGGGTCGGCGAGCTGCAGCTCGACCTCGGCGACCTCGACCTGCAGGGCGGCGAGGCCGCGACCACCGCACGGGTCGGCCTCGGCCAGATCCGGGTGGTGGTCCCCGACGACGCCACCGTCTCCGTCACCTACGAGGTGACCGGCGGCGAGGTCGAGCTGTTCGGCAACGACGTGCAGGGCGCGCGGGTCGAGCGGACCGAGGTCTTCAACGGACAGCCCGGCGGCGGTGAGCTCGACCTCACCCTCGAGGTCGTCTACGGCCAGATCGAGGTCGTCCGGGCCGCCGAGTCCGGCAGCCTCGGCTCGTTCGGGGAGATCCGTCACGGCCCATCGAGCCGGCTGCCCCGCCTCGCCCACTGACCGATCCCCGGAGGAACCCCATGAAGCCGCACCGCACCGACCTCGTCTCGTTCGTCCCCGGCGTCGTGTTCGTCGGCGTCGCCCTCGCTGCCCTGTTCGGGGGCCTGCGCCTCGACGCGCTGGCCACCGAGTGGTTCTGGCCGGTCTCCCTCGTCGTCATCGGCATCGTCGTGCTGGTCACCAGCTCCCGCCCCGACCGCCCCGACGAGGACGCCCCCGACCCGGTCGAGGACGACGCGGACGCGGTCGACCCGGGGTGAGCGGGCGGGTAGCATGGCTGCACGGTTGCCGTGAGCACGCACGGGACCGGACCTCGCGTCCTCCACCCCCATGCCCCGCCGATCGTCGGGGCCGCGGAAGGACCTCGCCGTGCCAGCCACCATCATCGTCGGCGCCCAGTGGGGCGACGAGGGCAAGGGCAAGGCCACCGACCTGCTGGCCGACTCGACCGACCTCGTCGTCCGCTACCAGGGCGGCAACAACGCCGGCCACACGGTCATCGTCGGGGACGAGGTGTTCAAGCTGCACCTCATCCCGTCGGGGATCCTCTACCCGCACGTCACGCCGGTGATCGCCGACGGCGTCGTGGTCGACCCCGAGATCCTGCTGGAGGAGCTCGACGGCCTCGAGGAGAAGGGCCTCGACCCGTTCCAGCGGGTGAAGGTGTCCGGCAACGCCCACCTGATCATGCCGTACCACCGCGAGCTCGACATGCTGATCGAGCGGCGGCTGGGCAAGGCCAAGCTCGGCACCACCAAGCGCGGCATCGGTCCGGCCTACGCCGACAAGGCCGCCCGCGTCGGGCTGCGGTTCCAGGACCTCTTCGACCACA
>CAZDIF010000300.1:0-3828 GCA_964505365.1 uncultured Actinomycetota bacterium | reverse complement strand
GCGGTCCAGGTGTCGGGGTGGAACTGCAGGCCTCCGTCGAACTCGCCGTCGTGGCTCCAGTCGCCGCCCGACTCGCACTCGGCCAGGCGCTCCCAGATGCTGCCGTCGGCACTGCTGTGGGAGGCCCCCGTCGACGACTCACCGGTCGCCGGTGCGGTGTCCACCGCGGCCGTGGTGCCACCCAGGGGCGGCAGTGCGTCCAGGTCCAGCCCGGCCGGGGTGGTGGGCACCTGCAGCTGCAGACCCGGCACGATCAGGTCCGGATCGTCGATCGCGTCGGGGTTGTCGCGGGCGATCGCACGCCAGGCCCCGTCGGGCAGCTCGAACTGGTCGGCGATCTCGGTGAGCGTGTCGCCACGCTGCACCTCGTAGCTCTCGTGGGCGAGGGCGGTGCTGGGCAGCAGCCCCAGCACGCCGACGGTCAGCGCCGTGGTCAGCACACGACGCATGGTCGAATTGCGCACGTGGACACCTCTGTCGCGGTGGCGTAGGGGAGAGACGCAGGGATGGCGGAGAACGTGGTCGCCCCCGGGAGCGGTGGGCGGAAGAACACGGCGCACAACTCGTGCGGCCATCCATGCGAGGCGGACGCTACGGCCGTGTCCCGTTGCCGATGGCTGGCACGGTTGCACTCCTGATCGGGGTCGAACGGTCAGGAACACTGCAAGGGTCGTCGACCGGGGTGCGTCGGCCGTGGCACAGTCACTCGGACCTCGACGCGATGGAGCGGCTCGATGCGTGTGCTGGTGACGGGTGCATCCGGGAAGATCGGTGCGGCCTTCGCCGCGTCCTGCGTGGGTGGGGACCTGCAGCTCGTGCGCAGCGACCTCGACGACCTGGCCCCGGACCTGGTGTTTCCGTTCGTCCCGCTGGACGTCACGGATGCGGACGCCTGCCGGGAGGCCTGCCACGACATGGACGCGGTCCTGCACCTGGCCGCCGACCCGTCACCGACGGCCGACTTCCACTCGTCGGTGTTGCCCGTCAACATCGTGGGTACCCACAACATTGCCACGGCCGCCGTGGCCGCTGGCGTGTCGAGGTTCGTGTTCGCCAGCAGCGCCCAGGCGGTGGCGGGATACCCGGTCGACCACCAGACCCGGGAGGGCGACGCGCCCCGTCCCGCCAACGACTACGGCGTCGGCAAGGCGTTCGGCGAGGCACTCTGCGCCTCACTGGGCGCCACCACCTCGACGGCGTTCGTGTCGGTCCGGATCGGCAACTACGCCGCCCAGCGACCCGGCACCGACGCGTCATGGCGGGATCGCGCCGCGTGGTTGAGCCCGAGGGACGCGAACCAGCTGCTCCACCTCGCGCTCACGGGGAGCACGTCGGGACACGTGGTCGTGCACGGCGTCTCGGACAACGCGGCGAAGCAGCTGTCCCTGGCAGCCACACGAGATGCGATCGGCTACGCGCCGGTGGACGACGCCTTCGCGTGACGGCGAGTCAGGGCGTCGGGGACGAGGTGGATGACGAATGGGTCACGCCAGGCCGGAGACCGCCTCGGCGATGATCGCGGTGGCCCGGCGCAGGTCGGACGGCGTCGGCTGGCCGAAGCCGATCACGAGGCCCCGTGCGGGTGAGGCGACCGCGTACCGGCTGAGCGCGACGACCTCGACGCCCCGGTCGTGGAGTTCCTCGACCAGCCGCACGTCGTCGACACCGTCGTCCAGGCGCAGGACCGCCTGCATCCCGGCGGCGACCCCTTCGACGCGGTCGTGGAGCCCGGTGCCGGCGAGCCCCTCGAGCAGGGCGTCGCGCCGCTCGCGATACAGGCGTCGGACCCTCCGCAGGTGGCGGTCGTAGCGGCCGTCCTCGACCAGGCGTGCGAGGACGAGCTGCTCCAGCGTGGCCGGCTGGGAGACCCGCGTCTCGTGCGTCGCGACCAGCGGCGCCAGGAGCGGCTCCGGCACGACGATCCAGCCCACGCGGACCGACGGCGCGAGGGTCTTGGCGACGGAACCGATGTGGATCGTCCGGTCCGGCGCGATGCCCTGGACCGCGCCGATGGGCTCGCGGTCGTAGCGGAACTCGGCGTCGTAGTCGTCCTCGACGATCCACCCGCCACGACGCCTTGCCCAGTCGGCCAGCGCGGCACGCCGGTCCGGGCTGAGCACGCTGCCCATCGGGTACTGGTGCGCCGGGGTCACCAGCACGACGTCCGCGTCGGATGCCTCGAGCAGGTCGACCCGCAGGCCCTCGTCGTCGACCGGGATCGGGACCACCTCGCCGGCGGTCGCGACGACCCGGCGCCGTGGCTCGTAGCCACCGGGATCCTCGACCGCGACCCGGTGGCTGCCGCCATCGACCAGCGTCGCCACGACGCTCGCGAGGCCTGACGAGAACCCGTTCGTCATCACCACGAGCTCCGGCGTGGCCCGCATGCCCCGGACCCGTGCGAGGTACGACGCGAACGTCTCGCGGACCCGACGGTGACCCCGGTGGTCGCCGTAGCTGAGGTCGTGGTGGGGGAGGTCGGCCAGGACCGCCCGGGTGGCCGCGGTCCAGGCGGAGCGGGGGAAGGAGGCCACGTCCGGCCGCGCCGGGCGCAGGTCGAGTGCCGCGATCGGCCGCCGGGGCAGCAGCTCGGCGGGGCGCGCCGGTGGCGCCGACGGGTGCGCGGCGACCGTGGTGCCCGAGCCCTGCCGGGACGTCAGCCAGCCCTCGGCACCCAGCTGTTCGTAGACCTCGACGACGAGCCCCCGAGACACGCCGAGGTCGGCGGCCAGGGCGCGACTCGACGGCAGCCGGGTGCCGGCCTGCAGCACCCCGTCGGCGATCGCGCGGCGCAGGGCGAGCTGGAGCTGCTCGCCCTTCCGGGGGGACGTGTGGTCGACGGTGAGCAGCACCTCACCGGACGAAGTGGTCCAGTCACGCCGCGCCAAAGTGGACCCGTTCCATGCACCAGTTGCTCCGTAGCGTACAGCGCAACGACTCGGCCGAAGCGCCGGGGAGGAAGGTCCTCGTCATGGCTCTCACGGTGCTGCTCACGGCCCTCGCCCCGGCGGCGTGGGGAACCACCTACCTCGTCACGACCGAGCTGATGCCGGCCGACCGGCCCGTGCTCACCGCGCTCGTGCGGGTGCTGCCGATCGGGATCCTGCTCACGGCCGGGTCCCGGCGGTTGCCGTCGGGGTCGTGGTGGTGGCGCACCGCGGTCCTCGGCGGCCTCAACATCGGGGTCTTCCAGGTGCTGCTGTTCGTCGCGGCCTACCGCCTGCCCGGCGGCGTGGCGGCCACGGCCGGGGCCGTCCAGCCGCTGGTGGTCGCCGCGCTGGCGGCCGGCCTGCTGGGTGAGCGCTTCCGGCCGGGCGTGGCCGTCGCCGGCCTCGTCGGCATCCTCGGGGTCGCCCTGCTGGTCCTGACCCCGCAGGCCGCGCTCGACCCGGTCGGGGTCGTGGCCGCGCTCGCCGGCACCGTGTCGATGGCCGCCGGGGTGGTGCTGACCAAGCGCTGGGGCCGCCCGGTGGGCCTCGTGACGGCGACCGGCTGGCAGCTGCTCGCGGGCGGGCTGCTGCTGTTGCCGCTGGCGTTCGTCCTCGAGGGCCCGCCCCCGGTCTTCACGGGCCGGAACTGGGCCGGGGCGGTCTGGCTCGCGGTCGTCGGCACGGGTGTGGCCTACAGCCTGTGGTTTCGCGGCATCGAACGCCTCCCCGCCAGCAGCCTGAGCTTCCTCGGCCTCATGAGCCCGCTCATGGCGACGGTCCTGGGGTGGGCCGTGCTCGACCAGTCCCTCACCGCCGGCCAGCTCGTCGGCGCCGCCCTGATCGCCGCCACGGTGATCGCGACACAGATCGGAGGAAGCCGATTCGCACGACGTACCTC
>CAZDIF010000299.1:0-3830 GCA_964505365.1 uncultured Actinomycetota bacterium | reverse complement strand
CCACGAGGACGGCGAGCTGACCGCCACCCAGAAGGTCAAGCGCTCGTCGCTGATGCAGATGTTCGGGGCCCTCGTCGAGGACATGTACGCCGACCGCACCGAGTACGCCGGCGGGGACATGTCGACGGTGCACTCGCCCGAGACCGCCGCCGACGCGGCCTGAAGGAGCCACCCCACGTGGAACGCCTCATCGAAACGATCGTCGCCGGGCTGGGCCAGGGCAGCATCTACGCCCTGCTCGGCCTCGGGTTCGTGATCATCTACAAGGCCACCCAGGTCGTGAACTTCGCCCAGCCGTCGCTGATGATCATGGGGGCGTACTTCACCGCCTACTTCGTCGGCGCGTACGACCTCGGCTTCCCCGTGGCCGTGCTGATGGCGATGGTCGTGACCGCGATCGTCGGTGCGGTGACCGAGCGGGTCGCCATGCGCCCGATGGTGGGCGAGCCGGTGTTCTCCGCCGCCATGGTCACGGTCGGGGTGTTCATCGTGCTGCGTGTGTTCGCCAACGACCTCATCGGCCTGCAGATCCCGCAGGTCGGCGACCCGTGGGGCCTGCGGACGCTGGTCGTCGGCCCGGCCCAGGTGCGACAGAACGACCTCGCCAAGATCGTGGTCGCCGCGGTGGTGGTCGCGGCCCTGCTGGCGTTCTTCAAGTACTCGCGCACGGGGCTGGCGATGCGGGCCACCGCGTTCGACCAGGAGGTCGCCCTGGCGCAGGGCGTCAAGGTCGGCCGGATGTTCGGGCTGGCCTGGGCCCTGTCGGGGGCGCTGTCGGCGATCGCCGGGACGTTCGTGGCCACCGGCGGCACCGGCGTCGACCCCAACGTCGCCTTCATCGCCCTGAAGGCCCTGCCGGCCATCATCCTCGGTGGGCTCGACTCGATCGGCGGCGCGGTCATCGGCGGGCTCGTCATCGGCCTCGCCGAGGCCTTCACGAAGACCTACCAGCCGAGCATGGCCCCCTGGCTCGGCCAGAACTTCGACCAGGTCGTCCCCTACATCGTGATGCTGGGTGTGCTGCTGGTGCGTCCCTACGGGCTGTACGGCACCCCGGAGATCGAGCGCGTCTGATGAGTGCCCCCACCACCGCGTCCCCGTCCCGGCCCGACGCCGACGCCCCGGCCGAGGTGTCCCGCCGCCCCCGGCACCGCCGGATGCGCGGACGCCCGATGCTGTACACCCGGTACCAGGACGACCAGGCGCCGCTCGGCACCCCGGCCAAGCGCCTCTGGCTGGCCGTCCTGCTGGCCGGGCTGCTCGTGGCGCCGGCGATGGTGGGGCGCGAGTGGGAGTCGCTGCTGACGCTCACGTTCGTGTACGGCATCGGGGCCATCGGCCTGAACCTCGTCACGGGCTACGCCGGGCAGGTGTCGCTCGGCCACGCCTTCTTCCTCGGGCTCGGGGCCTACACGGCCGCCGTGTTCGGTGGCAGCTCTGCCGGTGGGCTCGTCGGCTTCGGGCTGGACATCTGGGTGTGGCTGCCGATGGCCGGGATCATCCCCGCCCTGGTCGGACTGGCGGTCGGGCCGATCGCGACCCGGGTCCGCGGCCTGTACCTCGCGATCGTCACCCTCGGGCTCGTGTTCATCGGCGAGCACGTCTTCCGCGAGGCGCGCTCCATCACCGGCGGGCTCGGCACGGGTCGAGCCGCCGCCCAGCCGATCGCGTTCGGGTTCAGCTTCAACCGGCCCTCGGAGGTCGCCGGCTTCACGATCGACGGGTCGACCAAGTTCTACCTGCTGTGCCTGGTCCTGCTGATCGTGTTCGCCGTCGTGTCGAAGAACCTCGCCCGCAGCAAGATCGGCCGGGCGTTCGCCGCGGTCCGTGACCGCGACATCGCGGCCGAGATCATGGGCGTCCCCCTGACCCGCACCAAGGTCATCGCGTTCACCATCTCGTCCTTCTACGCCGGCATCTGCGGTGCCCTGCTCGGCATCGCCACTGGCGGGTTCATCGAGCCGAGCTTCTACGGGCTGTTGCTGTCCGTGAACTTCCTCGCGATGATCCTGATCGGCGGGGTGTCGACCCTGTCCGGGTCGCTGGTGGGCGCCGCGTTCGTGACGCTGCTGCCACGGCTGGTCCAGGGGCTGCCCGACCTGCTGCCCGGTGGGCTCATCCAGGAGTCGTCCACACTCGGCCGGGGGCTCAACGTCCTGCAGGTCGAGGCGATCCTGTTCGGTGCGCTGATCGTCGTCTTCCTCGTGGTCGAGCCGCGCGGCCTGTACGGCGTGTGGGTGCGCATCCGCAACTACTGGAAGGCCTTCCCCTTCTCGTACTGATCGACACGATGACCTCCACAGCAAGTACGACAGTTGTAGTAGAAACCTCCTCGCCGGGTTACAGTTGACCCGCGGGGATCCGACCCCGACCAGGGAGAGACGCACATGCGGCAACGACGCAGTTTGCGCCGTGTCACGGCCTTCGTGGCCGTGCTGGCGCTCGCCGCCACGGCTTGTGGCGGCGGGGACGAACCGACCGGTGAGGACGGGACCGACACGGGTACCGCCACCGGCACCGAGGACGGCACCGAGGACGGCGCGATGGAGATCGCGACCGGGCCCGGTGTCACCGACGAACCGTGCCCGGACGCGGTCAACGAGGACAACGGGTGCATCTACCTCGGCATCCTCTCCGACCTGACCGAGGGGCCGTTCGCGGCGCTGGCCAACCCGATCGTCGACGGCCAGCAGGCGTTCTGGACCCGGGTCAACGAGGACGGCGGGATCGCCGGGTACGACATCAACATCTCGGAGTACACCCGCGACAACAAGTACAACCCGCAGACCCACGTGACCGAGTACCAGGCCATCGCCGACAGTGTGCTGGCGCTGGCACAGTCGCTGGGGACCCCGCCGACGCTGGCCGGCCTGGAGTTCTACCAGCAGGACGACATGATGGCCGTCCCGGCGTCGTGGTGGTCCGGCTGGTCGGTGCCGGAGGCTGACAGCAGCCTCATCCTCGAGTCCGGGCAGCCCTACTGCATCGAGTCCATGAACGGGCTCGACTACGTGGCGCAGGACGCCGAGATCGGATCGGTCATGGCCGTTGGCTATCCGGGTGACTACGGCGGTGACGGGGCGGCCGGTGCCGAGGTGTGGGCCAATGCCAACGACGCCGAGTGGCTCGGCTTCACCGAGACCGCACCCAACGCCGTCGCCGGCAACCAGGACGCGGCCGTCGGGGCCATCCTGCAGAACCAGCCCGACGTGGTCCAGGTCGGCACCGGCCCGTCCGAGGTCGCCGAGATCGTCGGGAAGGCCGTCGCGCAGGGCTTCGAGGGCCAGTTCCTCGGGTCCGTGCCGACGTGGAACCCGGCCCTGCTGGGCTCCGAGGCCGCCCCGGCGCTCGAAGCCGCCTACCTGCACGTCGGGCCGTGGGGCTCGTTCGGTGCCGACTCCGACGCCCACCGGGCGATGGCCGAGGCGCTGGGCGAGGGCACCCTCCCCGACAACGACGGCTTCACCTTCGGGTGGATCTGGTCGTACCCGCTGAAGACCCTGCTGGAGACGGCCGCCGACAACGGCGACCTGACCCGTGAGGGCCTGCTGGCGGCCATCGACGGCCTCCAGGTCAGCTACGAGGGCGCCCTGCCGGACCGCACGTACGGCGGGGACCCGAACACGACCGTGCCGCGGTCGGCGGTGATCAGCCAGCCGGACTCGGAGGCCCCGCTGGGCCTGACCACCCTCGAGTCGGACTTCACCGGCCCCACCGCGGAGGCGTTCGAGTTCACCGAGCCCTGCGTGGTCGTGGAGTAGCCCGACCCGTAACCCCACCCGACGAGGTGTGCACCGTCTGCGCAGATTGACGCGGGTTTCGGTGCACAC
>CAZDIF010000298.1:0-3837 GCA_964505365.1 uncultured Actinomycetota bacterium | reverse complement strand
GTTCTCGAGGCGCTGCGGCCCGGGCGCGCCGGCCCACGGGTCCTCCCGGTCCAGGACCGTGTCGAGGGTGAAGCGCGTCGGGTCGAGGTCGTCGGTGACCTCCTCCCAGGCGAGCGGGGTGGCCACGGTGGCCTGCGGGTGTGCCCGCGGGCTCCACGGCGCGATCAGGGTCGCGCTGGGGGTGCAGCGCGACCAGTCCAGCAGGGTGCGGTCCCCACGGTCGTCCTTGCGCATCTCGACGGTGAGGTCGTCGGGATGGCGGTCCACGACCATGCGGGCCAGCGCGAGCGTGAGCGGACGCAGCAGCTCGGGGCCGTAGCGCCGCTCGATGGGGACGACGACGTGGAGGCCCCGCCCGCCGCTGGTCTTGGCCAGGGCGTCGAGGCCGACGTCGGCGAGGACGTCACGGACCCATCGGGCGATCCGGGCCGGCGGCACGTCCCGGCTGCCGGGGTCGATGTCGAAGACCAGCTGCTCGACCCGGTCGGGTCGGTCCGTCCGGACCAGGGACGGGTGCAGCTCGACGGTGTTCTGCTGGGCGAACCACGCGAGCCCCTCGACGTCGTCGACGACGGCATAGCTCACCTCCCGTCCCGACGACTCCGCCCACTGCCGCCATCGCCCGATCGTGTCCGGAGCGTGCTCCGGCAGGTCCTTCTGGAAGAACCCCGCCGACGCCGTGCCGCGCGGGAACCGCTTCACCGACAACGGCCGGTCGCGGAGGTGTGGCAGCAGCCGGTCGGCGGCGTCGTGGACGTAGTCGAACAGGTCCTGCTTGGTGAGCCCACGGTCGGGCCACAGGACCTTGCCGGGGCTGGACAGTTCCACGCCGCGATCATCCTCGGGTGCGCCGTGCCGGGGGAACCTACCGCGGGCAGGTCGCGCCCCGGCCGAGCGTCCCCATACGGTGCCGCCTCCGACCGGAGGAGGCAGCGCGGTGGACGACGAGGACCGGCACGCCTGGGCACGCCCGGGCACGTTCGAGGTGGCCGACGGGATCCACCGCATCCCGCTGCCACTGCCCGGCGACGGGCTCCGCGCCGTCAACGTCTACGCCATCCTCCAGCCCGACGGCGTGGTGCTGATCGACTCCGGCTGGGGGATCGCCGGGGCGCGCGAGCAGCTGGAGGCGGGACTCGCGGCGATCGACCGGGACCTCGGCATGATCCAGCGCATCCTGGTCACGCACGTCCACCGCGACCACTACGAGCTCGGCGTGCAGCTGCGACGGCTGTTCGGTACGCGCCTGGCGCTCGGGATCGGCGAGCAGCCGTCGCTGGAGGACATGGTCGGCGACGACCCCCACGACCACACGGCCATGGGTCTGCGGCTGCTGGCCGCGGGGGCGGGGCCGCTCGTGGAGCGCCTCGAGGAACTGCGGCAGCAACGCCGTGAGGCGGGTGACCTGCCCGACCTGGAGTGGGGCCTGCCCGACGAGTGGCTCACCGACGCCCAGCACGTCGAGCTGGCCGACCGCACCCTCACGGTGATCGCGACCCCCGGTCACACGCAGGGTCACGTCGTGTTCGTGGACCACGACGCGGACCTGCTGTTCTCGGGCGACCACGTGCTCCCGCACATCACCCCGTCGATCGGCTTCGAACAGGTTCCGGTCGAGTCGGCGCTGGCCGACTACCTCGCCTCCCTGTCGATGGTCCGCGCCCTGGCCGACCTCGCGATGCTGCCGGCCCACGGGCCGGTCCGGCCGACGACCCACGACCGCATCGACGAACTGCTGGCGCACCACGACCATCGCCTGAAGGCGACCCACGACGCCGTCGTCGACGGGTACGCCACCGGCTACGAGGTCGCCCGCGCCCTCCCGTGGACCCGTCGCGACACCTCCTTCGACGACCTCGACACGTTCAACCAGATGCTGGCGGTCAACGAGACCATCGCCCACCTCGACGTCCTCGTCCGGCGCGAGGAGCTCGCCGTGGACGAGGTGGGCGAGGGAAACGACCCGCCCGTCCGCCGCTACCGCACGTGACGACGCCCCGGACCGGGGAGAAACGGTCCGGGGCGTCGCATGCCCCACGGGGGGGCGTGGTGATCAGCTGAGGGCGACGGGGACGCGGCGCATCTGCAGCACGACCCAGCCCAGGCCGAGGAGGGTCAGGCCGACGACGATCGCGAAGGCGCTGACGCCGTAGGCCAGGATCCCCAGCCCGAGGGAGGTGGTCAGGGCGGTGGCGGTGACCCAGCTGGCCCGTGCCTCGTTGGGCACCAGGACCGGCTCACCGTCGGCGTCGAGGACGGGCTCGCCGTTCTCGTCGACCTGCGGGACCATCCGCTCCATCTGCGAGTAGTACAGGCCATCGGTGCTCTCGAGCTGGTGCTGCTCGATGATCGCCGACTGCGACCACATGGTCAGCGGCCCGCGGACCGGCGCCTCCGCGATCGGGGCGTCCTCCGGGGTGGTGATGTCCTGGGCGGCGGCCTCGTTCCAGGTGTAGACGGCACCGGCGACGCCACCGAGCAGGGTGCCCACGCCGACCACCATCGCGAAGATGGCGACCACCGCGGTCAGGCGGGTGTGGGCGAGGGTGAGGCGGAGCGGGGGGTTGACGGCGACGTCCGACGTCGTCCGTTCGATGGTGGGGGCGGCCTTCATGGCTGCGGTCCTTCGTGTGGGAGCGGGGCGGTGGCCTTGCCTGACCACCTGCCGCAAGTGTCGACGAATCGTCGCCGGCCGCCCCGTGCCGCCCGGACCGGATCCCGTGGGCCGATGGTCCCGGACCCCACGGGCCGTTCGCGGGACCCGCACAGCACGTCGGGAGTACGTTCGGCGCCCCGCGGGTATCACTGGACGGACCACGACCGGTGAGGAGAGGAGCCGCGCATGGACAGCTGGGAGGCGATCGGCCGGGTCGCGCTGGCCGCGGTGCTGGGCGCCGCGATCGGCCTCGACCGCGAGCTGCGCGGCCACGCAGCGGGCCTGCGCACGAACATCCTCGTGTCCGCGGCTGCGGCGGCGTTCGCCGACGTGTCGATCAACGGGTTCGCCGAACTGGCTGGCTACGACCCCAGCCGCGTCGCCTCCAACGTCCCGACCGGGATCGGGTTCCTCGGGGCGGGTGCGATCTTCGCCATGGGTGGCCGTCCCCGGGGCCTGACCACCGCGGCCGCCCTGTGGGCCTCCGCGGCGATCGGCCTTGCTGTCGGCGTGGGCCGCTGGGAGGTCGCCGTCGGGCTGGTCGTGCTCTCGGTCGTGGTGCTCGTGGTCGTCGACGCCCTGGGCAACCGGTTGCTGCCACGGCAGCGCAAGGTCGTCCGCGACCTCTACCTCGTGCTCCCGGACGCGACGCGGGTCAGCGCCGTGCAGGCCCACCTCGTCGCCCACGACGTGAACATCCGCCGGCTGGACATGGTCCCGCTCGGCGACCACATCGGGGTGGACCTCGTCGTCCTCGGGCGTGAGGCCGACCTCGCCCGGGTCCAGGCGACGATCCGCGACGTGGAGGGCGTCATCTTCGCCTCCGACGAGCAGGCATCCGACGAGGCGCCGGCCGTCGAGTGACGTCGCGTCAGATGACCGTGCCGCCGTCCACGGGCAGGGTCACGCCGGTGATGTACCCGGCCGCGTCCGAGGCCAGGAACACCACGGTGGCGGCGAACTCGACCCCGGCACCGACCCGGCCGGCCGGCACGCGCGCCAGGGCCTGCTCGAGGTAGCCCTCCGGGTACTGCTCGGTCATCTCGGACTCGAAGAAGCCCGGGGCGATCGCGTTGACGCGGATGCCCTTGCGCCCGGTCCACTGCGACGCGAGGTCGCGGGTCAGGCCGATGATCGCCGCCTTCGACGACGCGTAGGCGGCCTGCGGCAGCCCCGCCGTG
>CAZDIF010000297.1:0-3854 GCA_964505365.1 uncultured Actinomycetota bacterium | reverse complement strand
GACGCCCTCGGCGACGAGTGGCTCGACCGGATCCAGGAGGTCGCCGCGTTCCTGCGGCGTCGGCTGACCGGTGACTACGAGGTGGACGCGTTCGGCTTCGACGAGGACTTCTCCGTCCACGTGCTGCTGCCGCTGCTGGAGCCGCTGTACCGGCGGTGGTGGCGGGTCAGCAGCCACGGGACCGACCACCTGCCCGAGGGCGGTGGGCTGCTGGTCGCCAACCATGCGGGCACGCTGCCGGCCGACGCCCTGATGACGCGGCTGGACGTGTGGCACCAGACCGGCCGGCACGTCCGCGAGCTGGGGGCCGACCTGGTGTTCCGATCGCCCGTCGTCGGCCACCTCAGCCGCAAGGCCGGGGTGACGCTGGCGAAGGGCGACGACGCCGACCGGCTGCTCCGCTCCGGCGAGCTCGTCGCCGTGTGGCCGGAGGGCTTCAAGGGCATCGGCAAGCCCTTCTCCGAGCGCTACCGGCTGCAGCGCTTCGGCCGGGGCGGGTTCGTGGCCACCGCCCTGCGCGCCCAGGTGCCCATCGTGCCGACCGCCATCGTGGGCTCCGAGGAGATCTACCCGCTGGTGCTCGACCTCAAGCCGCTGGCCCGGGTGCTCGGCCTGCCGTACTTCCCGATCACGGCGCAGATGCTGGCCGCCCCGCTGATCGGCCCGGCCGCGGTGCTGCCGCTGCCGTCGAAGTGGTCGATCGAGTACGGCGAGCCGATCGACACCACCGAGCTCGGCCCCGACGCGGCCGACGACCCGATGACCGTGTTCGACCTCACCGACCAGGTGCGCGAGACGATCCAGCAGATGCTCTACCGCACCCTGATGGGACGGCGCAGCATCTTCTTCTGAGTGCCGCCGCGTCGCGCGGAGGTCAGTCGCCCAGCAGCGTGTCCGTGGTGTCGTCCACCAGGTCGTCGGCGGTCGACTCGACGTCGTCCACGGTGTCGTCGAGCTCGCTGGTGGTGTCGTCGACGGTGTCGTCGAGGGAGGTGTCCTCCTCCAGCAGCTCGTCGACGACGTCGTCCACGGTGTCGGTCGTGTCGTCGACCGTGTCGGTGGTGTCGTCGACCGTGTCGTCGATGAGGTCGCCGCCGCTGGGGGACTCCGCCGGCACGCTCGGTTCCGTCTCCTCCACGCCGGTGTCCGGGACGGTGTCATCCGTCGGCGACGGGGAGGTCGTCGAGCCGGATGTCGTGTCCTCCACGCACGTGCAGTCGGCGCCGGCGGGTCCCTCCCCGGGAAGGACGATGCGGGCCACGGGCCGGCCGGCGGCCCGGAGGCTGCTCTCGGCGGCGGCGTGGCAGCCATCGCACAGCAGGCTCGACGTCAGGCGGGAGAGCTCGAGGTCGATCCGACGCAGCGTCTCGAGCGTGCGCTCGGCCGACGGCCGCACCGACAGGGGCAGGCGCGGGTCGATCCGGTCGATGCCGGCACGGATGTCGGTCGTGAAGCCGTGCAGCAGCTCGCCGTCCTCGGCGTCGGCGCCGTCGGCGAGCAGCAGGTTGGCGCCGTCCACCGCGTCCTCGTCCAGGCGACCGAGCGTGTCCTGCATCTGCTCGGCGGTCAGCCGGTCGAGGCCGGACTCGACCTCGGCAAGGCGGGCCCGTGCGAACGCGAGGTGCAGCTTGCCCTTCTCGGCGGCGTTGTCGGCCAGCGCGAGGCGGGTCTCCTCGGTGACGGTCTTGATCGGGTAGAGGAGGTCGCCGGGGAGGGCCGCCTGGGCCGCCGCGGCGACGCCGGTCACACCCACCATCGTGGCGACTGCCCCGGTGGCGGTGGCGACGCGCAGGCTCTGGCCCCAGCGGGCGAGGCGCGACCGCATCGCGTCGATCGGCGACGGTGCGGGCACGGGCGCGGGATCGGGTCCGGGGGCGACGAGCAGCTCGGCCCGCAGGCGCTCGCGGAAGGCGTCGGACGGGCCCGGCACCTCCATGGCCTCGTCGACCTGCGCGGCGAGTCGGGCAAGGCTGCGCAGCTCTCGCGGGGCGTCCTCGACCGCGAGGTCGCCCGACAGGACGGCCTCGAGCCGTTCAGCGTTCTTGGCCAGCCGCGTCACGCGTCACCTCCTCGCACCCGGTTCAACGACCGGGCCGACCGCCGGACACGCGCGCGTGCGTACGAGGCGCTCATCCGAGCACCCCCAGCACGGCGATGAGGCCCCCCAGGCCGGCGGTGACCAGGTGCTCGAACCCCGGCCGGTCGCGGATCACCGCGGCCAGGGCCTTCAGGGCCCGGTACTGCAGGGCCTTGGTCGCGCCCACCGACCGGTCCAGGACGGCGGCGGTCTCGGTGACCGACAGGTCGTGCACGAACCGCAGTTCGATGACCTCGCGGTGGTCCTCGCTGAGCTCGTCGAGGGCCTCGGCGAGGGCACGGGTGAGGTCGCGGGCCTCGGCGACCCGGTCCGGGGCGTCGATCCCGCTGCCGTCGCGCTCGAACGTGTCATCGGTGGAGCGCTCCAGCCGCACCCGGGCGGACTTGAAGTGGTCGGCGACGCGGTTGCGGGCGATCGTCGTCAGCCACGCGGCGATGTCGACGCCCTGCCAGGTGAACTGGTCGAAGCGGCGCCAGGCGCGCAGGAACACGTCGCCGGTCAGGTCCTCGGCGATCTCGCGGGCGCCGACACGCCGACGGACGTAGCGGTAGATCTGGTCCACGTAGCGGTCGTACAGGACCGCGAACGCCTGGGAATCCCCGCCCTGCGCACGCTCGACGAGGCGGACGACCTCGGGGTCGATCGCCTCGTCCGCAACGCTGGCGGCCACGTTCAGCCTCCCGCCTGCACGAGCTGGATCACGGCTGCGGCGATGATGGCCAGCAGCAGGACCAGCAGTGACAGGGCGGTTCCGTTGCGCACGCGACCCCTCTCCGTCCGTGTTTGTGCACCCCTACGATACGGGCTCGGGGAATGTTCGGGCATGGGACGCATGTCCCGGGGGTCACCGACCGACGGTGGGCTGGTTGGCGTCGTCCTCGTGCGCGCCCGGGGCCACGCTGACGACGTCCGGACGGCCCAGCACCTCCTCGACGGGCGCCCCGTCGAGCAGATCACGGCACTTGACCAGCTCCTGGCGCAGGTAGCCGACCAGTGCGGCGCGGTCGTCGAGGTAGCGGCGGCAGTCCAGCTCGAGCGTGATGGAGGTCCCCGCGGACCCGTCGGCACCCACGGTGCGCAGGAACGACCCGAGCGGCAGCATCCCGTGCCCGAGCGGGGCGTGCGAATCCCGTCCCTGCCCCCGGTTGTCGGACACGTGCAGGTGGATCGCCTGGTGCCGGAGACGGCTCCAGGCCTCGTTGATGTCCACCTCGGCGACCGCGAAGTGGCTGGTGTCGAGCACGACGTGGGGGAAGGGCGACAGGTGCTCGGGCTCGGTGTAGCGGTGGAACCGCATGGGCCGGCCCCGCACCTGCACGGGGTAGAGGTTCTCGACCCCGATCCGGGTGTCGAGCTCGGCTGCCTCGGCCTCGGCGTCGTCCAGCAGCCACTCGTGGAACTGGCGCTGCCACCGGAACGGCGGGTGGACGATCATCGTGTGCGCGTCGAGGTCGCTGGCGATCTCCAGGGAGCGGCGCGCCTTGACCACGAGGTCCGTGCCGAGCACCCGCCGGGTGAACAGCAGGAACGGGCCGTGCACGACCGGGGCGGCCGTGCCCTCCCGCTTCAGGATCGCCGCGACCTGCTCGCTGTCCTGGGTCTTCGGGTCCTGGGTGACCATGAGCTCGACGCCGTCGTAGCCAGCCTCGGCGACCACGGCGCACGCCCAGTCCAGCGGCCGACCGAACATGGGACCGGTGGAGGCGAGGATCTGGACTCGGGACACGGCCCGGAGCCTACTGACGAGTGAGCCGAG
>CAZDIF010000296.1:0-3859 GCA_964505365.1 uncultured Actinomycetota bacterium | reverse complement strand
ACCACTACAAGAACGAGAACTACTGGTTCGCGTTCACGGCGACCTACCCGGACGTCGTGTTCCGCACCGACCCCGAGCCCTCCGAGGTCGAGACCTCGCCGACGGTGCGTGACCTCCTCGGTACGGACACGGCCGCGTGAGGCGGCTGCTCGCGACGCTCTGCTGCGCGGTCGCGGCGGGGCTGGTCCCGGCCGTGCCGGCGGCCGCCCAGGAACCGGTGCCCCCGCCCGACCTGCCCGAGCTGCCGGCGCCCACCTGGAACGAGTGCTTCCAGGGGCTGGCCTTCCCCGGTCCCTCCGGCGAGATCTACGGGCCCACCGACGTCAACGCCACCTCCGCGAACGGCCGCATGGCGGTCGCCTTCAACCGCGAGGGCACGATCACCGTCCTGCGGTACCCGCGGCCGTCCTACTACGACCAGGTCAAGTACCGCACCTCGTCGCGCGAGCACGAGCGCTGGGGTGCGCTGGCCAACGAGGGCGTGTTCCTCGGCCTGCTCGTGCCCGGCGAGGGGACGACGTGGCTGCGCGACGTGCCCAGCGAGCAGCGCTACCTCGACGATCGCTCCGACACCATCGCGACCACCTACGACGTGGCCGACCTCGGCGTCGAGGTGGTCGTGACCGACACCGTCGCCGCCGACACCGACGCGCTCGTGCGTGACGTCGAGGTGCGCGTCGTCGACCGCGGCCGGGCCCCGGACGCCCTCGAGGTCGTCGCGTTCGAGAACCTCAACCTCACCGTGAAGCGGCTGCCGTACTTTCCCGTGATGGACTGGTGCGCCGACGAGCTCAACGTCGACACGGCCACCTGGGACGACGGGGCGGACGCGATCGTGCACGCCGTGGACGGCGTCGACCAGGCCTCCGGGGCGCCGGCGTCGGCGGCCGTGGCGATCGGGTTCGACCGGCCGTCGAGCCAGCACCAGGTCGGCGGCGACGCCCACGAGGGCACGGCCCTGCCGGCCGGCCAGCCCGGCCTGCCGACCGTCGACGCGTACGAGGACGCCGCCGACGGGACGCTGTCGGGCAACGGCACGTACGCGGGACAGACCACCGGCGCCGTCACCGCGGCCGTGGACACCTCGCGGGGCCGTGACCGCGTCTCGCTGGTGCTGGCCGGCGGTGCCGACGCCGGCGAGGCCACCGCGACCCTGGACGCGGTGCGCGGGACCGTGGCCCGCTCGCCGCAGCGGGTGGTCGCGACCAAGCGCGCGTGGTTCGACCGGCTGGTCGGCGACGCGCCGATGCCGGCGACCGACGATCCGGCCGTGCTGGCCCTGTCGCGCCGGGCGGTCGTGAGCCTGGCGTCGGTGTACGACCCCGGCTCCGGCGCGGTCGTCGCGTCGATCGCCACGCAGTCGCCGTACGGCGAGGACTGGCCGCGCGACGGGGCCTTCTTCAACCACGCCCTCGACCTGGTCGGGCGGCACGACTGGGTCGCCACGCGTCTGCGCTGGTACGCCGACCTGCAGTCCGACGGCTCACCCGGGCCGACGCTGGACGGGCTGCTGGAACCCGTCGTCATCCCGCCCGGCAACTGGGCGATGAACTACTACGCCGACGGCGTGGTCGGCGGGCCGATCCCGTGGGAGATCGACGAGACCGGCTACATGCTGTGGGCGTTCTGGGACCACGTGCGCGTGACCGGCGACCTCGACGTGCTCCGGGACGTCTACCCGGCCGTGCAGCGGGCGGCGGACTTCCTCACCGAGTGCGTCGACCCGACCACCGGGCTGCACTGTCCGGCGATCGAGGACGACAACCCCCAGCCCCGGCAGACGATCCACGGCGCCGGCCCGATCTGGCTGGGCATGGACAGCGCCGTGCAGGCCGCCCGAGCCCTGGGCGAGGACGCCGACGCGCAGGCGTGGGCCGCCCGCCGGGACGAACTCGGCGCGGCGATCGACGAGCACCTCGCCGAGGACGGCGTGTACGCCGGCGGCAACGGCGTGATCGTGTGGCCGGTGTGCCTGCACGACTTCGACGACCCGCGCTTTGCCGACGCCCACTACGACGCCGTCTGGCGGCGGCTCGCACCGAGCTTCGAGCAGCCGGCCGCCGGCGCCGACGGGCGGATCCGGGGCCTGTACGAGTCCAAGGGCCTGCTGGCGCTGGCCAAGGCGACCCGTGGCCTGCCCGGCTGGGACGAGCGGGTCCGCGACGGGCTGCGCTGGGTCGCGACCGAGCACGCCGAGCACGACACCCACGTGATGGGCGAGGAGTGGCTGTACGAGGACGGCGACGTCGTGTCGGGCGTGTCCCAGCCGCACGTGTGGGAGCAGGTGCTGTTCTACCTCGCAACGATCGAGGCGTGGCCGCCCGACGAGGTCGACGTCGAGGGCGTGCGTGACTGTGACGGTGCGATCGGACGGCTGCAGGCCGCCGGCGGCGTCGACCCAGCCGGGTCGGCCCGCGGGGACGCTCCGGCCGCCCCCGCGGCGCCGCGGGACGGCGGGGACCGGTCCCTGCCGGCGACCGGTGGCGGGGCCGCGGCGGCCGTCGGGCTGCTGGCGCTGGCCGGTAGCGTCGGCGTCACCCGACGCTCCGGAGCCCGGCGTGGAGATCGATCGACTGCGTGAGCTGCTGCGCGCCGGTCCGGTCTGGGGTGCGGAGATCGACACGCGGTTCCGGGTGCTCGCGCTGACCGTCGAGCCGTCGGCCGACCGGCACCCCGACCCCGACGCCGACGACCGCCGCCTGCAGGTGCTGCTGTACCCGGTCGCGACGGTGGCCGCGTCGCTCGTGCAGCACGGTGACGACGGCACGACGGTCCTGCGGTTCGAGGAGGACCAGCTGCCCGACGTGGTCGCGGCGCTCGACGGGCCCGTGCCCGCCGGCGACCCGATCCCGGAGGTGCGCCCCGACCTCGACGCCGTCGGCGATCGGCTGTCCCTGCGTGGTCAGGCCACCGTCGGCGACGGGATCCTCCACCACCTCCACCTGGTGCTGCAGGCCGACGACCTCTCGCTGGAGCTGTGGGCCAGCTTCGACGAGGCCGAGGTCCGCGTCCCCGACGAGGACGCCGGCTGAGCCGGCCGGGTCTCACGGTGCCGGCAGGACGAGCTCCCACTCGGTGCCGCCGGGGCCGGAGGTCATCTCGGCCGAGCCGCCCGCGCGCTCCAGGCGGCCGACGATGGACTCCCGCACCCCCATGCGGTCGTCGGGGACCTCGGCCGGGTCGAACCCGGGGCCCCGGTCCGTGATCCACACGGTGGTGACACCGTCCCGGTTCACCTCGCCGAACACGCGGATCGGCGGGTGGGCGTGCCGGGCGGCGTTGCGGACGGCCTCGGCGGCAGCCTCCACCAGCAGGCGTTCGCGGTCGCCGAGCTCTCGGTCGCCGACCATGCCCACCGAGACCTCCACGCCGTCCGCGGCCAGGACGACCGCCTCCTCCAGCGCCGACCGGAGCGAGCCGGTGGCCGGGGCGTCCGCGCGGAGGAACTGGCGCAGCTCGTTGCGGGCCCGCCCCGCGTGTCGGCGGGCCTGCCCGAGCTCCCCGGCGCGGTCCACGGCGGTGAGGTGCTGCAGGACCGTGTCGTGCAGCCGGGCGGCGCTCTCGGCGCGCTCGGCCTCCCGGACCCGCTGGCGGTCGGCCTCGACCAGGGCAGCCTGCAGGCGGTCCCGCTCGGCGAGCGACCCCCGCAGCAGCTCGACCAGCCACGTCAGCGCCAGGCCGCCGAACGCGAAGATCAGCAGGGTGCCGACGCCACCGCCGACGTTCCAGCCGGCCGCCACCACCCCGCGGGCGATCGCGATCACCGACAGCCACGCGACCGTCGCCACGACCCACAAGCGGCGGCCCGACAGGGCGACGCCCGCCAGCACGATGAACGAGGCCCCGCCCACCAGCGACC
>CAZDIF010000295.1:0-3861 GCA_964505365.1 uncultured Actinomycetota bacterium | reverse complement strand
CGACGAGATGCTGTTCATCGTCGTCCACCAGGCCTACGAGCTGTGGTTCAAGCAGATCCTGTGGGAACTGGACGCGGTCGGCGAGGTGATGGGCGGCGACCGGGTCGACGAGAAGGAGATGGGCCGGGTCGTGGCGCACCTCGAACGGATCGTCGAGATCGAGCGCGTGCTGCTGGAGCAGCTCCGGGTGCTGGAGACCATGACGCCCCTGGACTTCCTCGACTTCCGCGAGTACCTCGTGCCCGCGTCGGGATTCCAGAGCGTGCAGTTCCGCCTGATCGAGAACCGCCTCGGGATCGAGCCACGCCAGCGCCTACGGATCGGCGGGTCGCCGTACACGGCGGTGCTGAGCCCCGAGGACGCCGAGCGGGTCACCGCCGCGGAGCAGGAGCCGTCGCTGTTCGACCACGTCGAACGGTGGCTGGCCCGGACCCCGTTCCTGCACTTCGGGGACTTCGACTTCTGGGAGGCCTACCGGGCCGCGGTCGACGAGGTGCTCGAGCGCGAGCGCAAGGCCATCGCCTCCAACCCGCACCTCGACGAGGAATCCCGTGAGGCCCAGCTCGCCGAGTTCGAGCAGTCCGTTGCGACCTTCGAGTCGCTCTTCGACCGGGAGGAGTACGCGGCGCTGCGCGAGCGGGGCGTGCGGCGGCTGTCCCGGGACGCGTTCCTGGCCGCCCTGCAGATCAGCCTGTACCGCGACGAGCCGATCTTCCACATGCCGTTCCGGTTCCTGAACTCCCTGGTCGACATCGACGAGGGCCTGACCGCCTGGCGTCAGCGGCACGCCCTGATGGTGCACCGGATGATCGGCACCAAGACCGGGACCGGCGGCACCGCGGGACACCGGTACCTGCAGGCCGCGGCGGACCGGTCGAAGGTGTTCGGGGACCTGTTCGACCTGTCGACCTTCCACATCCCCCGCTCGGAGCTGCCGGTCCTGCCGGCGGAGGTGCGTGAGCAGATGGGCTTCCGGTGGGCAGCCGGACGGTGAAGGCCCACTTCTCGCGGTTCCTGTCCAGCGCGCCCGGCCGCCTGCACGTGGCGGCGCACAGCCACCACCCGTGGCCGGACGTGACGTTCGAGGCCCACCAGCAGGCGTGGCTCGACGCCGCCGCCATGCACGACGACAAGTGGGACCGGGTCATGGGCGAGGTGCTGCCGGAGTTCCAGCGGCACGCGACCCGGCGGCTGGGGCTGCCGGATCCGGCCACCGTGACGGTGGCCCCCAACACCCACGAGTTCGTCGTGCGCCTGCTGTCCTGCCTCCCGGATCGTCCCCGGATCCTGACCTCCGACGGCGAGTTCCACAGCTTCACCCGGCAGGTCCGCCGGCTGGAGGAGGAGGGGCTGGTCCACGTGGAACGCGTCCCGACGGAGCCGTACGGATCGTTCGGCGACCGGTTCGCCGGGGCTGCTGGCGCGGGTGGGCACGACCTGGTGTTCGTCAGCCAGGTGATGTTCGATTCGGGGCTGGTGGTCGACGACCTCGCCGCCGTCGTCGAGGCGGTCCCGGACCCGGACACCTTCGTGGTCGTCGACGGCTACCACGCGTTCATGGCACTGCCGACGGACCTGTCGGGGCTGGCCGACCGGGCCTTCTACCTCGCCGGTGGCTACAAGTACGCGATGGCCGGCGAGGGTGCGGTCCTGATGCACTGCCCGCCGGGCTACGGGCCACGGCCGAGGGACACCGGGTGGTACGCCGGGTTCGGGGAGCTGACCGGTCGTGGCGGGACGGTGACGTTCGCGGAGGACGGGTCCCGGTTCCTCGGCGCGACGTTCGACCCGTCCGGCGTGTACCGGTTCAACGCGGTGCAGCGGTGGCTGGACGAGGTGGACATGGACGTCCCCGCCATCCACCGCCACGTCCGGGAGCTGCAGGGGGCGTTCCTCGAACGGCTCGGCGCGAGCGAGGTGCCGCTGCGGGAGGCCGACCTGCTGCCGGAGCCCGGGGTCACGCGGGGGCACTTCCTGACGTTCCGGCACCCGGACGCCGGCCGCTGGCGTGCTGCGCTGCGGGACCGTGGCGTGGTCGTGGACCACCGCGGCGACCACCTGCGGTTCGGGTTCGGGATCTACCACGACGAGGACGACGTCGACGAGCTGGTGGCGCGGCTGGCGCAGATCGGCTGAGGTCGCGTGCCTGGCTATGCGGGCGGGTCGAGCCGGTCGACGACCGCGGTCCAGGCCGGCGAGCTCGGATCGAGCACGGCGAAGTGGTCCGCCCCGTCGACGGTGACGTGCTCGACGTCGTCGCCGGCCGTCCGGGCGCGGGCCGCGTAGCGGTCGCTGTGCCCGGGCGGGACGTGCTGGTCGTCGGTGCCGTGGACCAGCAGGGTGGTCGCCCCGGTCGGCACACGCTCGACCGGGCTGGCTCGGGTGTGGTCCTCCGCGTCGGCCAGCAGCCTGCGGACCGCACCGAGGCCCAGGTCGTCGCGGGCCGCCGCCTCGAGGTCGAGGACGCCCGCGAGCAGCACCAGCCGCTCGGGCACCGGACCGCCGTCGTCACGGCGCCTCACCGTGGCCCAGACCGCCATCGTGGCGCCGGCCGAGTGGCCGACCAGCCTCGTGCGCGTCGGGTCGATCGGGTGGTCGCGCGCCAGCACGTCGAGGTGCGCGGTCGCGGCCGCCACGTCCTCGAACGACGCCGGGTACCCGCCGCCGGTCGGGCCGTGGCGGCGGTACTCGACGTTCCACGTCGCCCAGCCCCGGTCGACCAGGTCGACCGCGAGGCCGTCCATCAGGTCCCGCTCCCACGGGTCCAGCCAGAATCCGCCGTGGACCAGCACGGCGACCGGGTGGCGACCACCACCGTCCGGCAGCCGCAGGTCGCCGACCTGCGCCGGGTGGGATCCGTACGCCACCTCCGTCGGGGGACGCCGGTGCCGGGCGACGACGTGGCGCAGCGCCCACTGGAACGACCGCCGTCCGCGGCCGTGGACGGCACGAGTGCACGCCTCCCGCACCGGGCCCAGCGGGTGCGGGACCGGGTCGACGTCCACGTGGACCACGGGCGTGTGCTGCCGGTCCCGGGCCTCGCGAACCGCCGCCGCAACCTCGCCGTTGTCGGCGCAGGTGCCCGCGGACAGCAGGACCGCGTCGGCGTGCGCCGGGGCCGTCTGCAACCTCGCCACCAGCCCGCGGGCGTCCTCGGACTCGCGGATCTCCAGGGGGAGCCCGAGGTCGGCCGCCCAGCGGCGGGTGGCGACGTCCCACCCGTCGGGCAGGTCGCCGGGACCGACGATCGTCGTGACGGAGAGGCTGCTCACGAGCAACTCGCCCTTCCCAACGCCACGGCGGCGTCCTAGCGTGCGGACACGGGAGTGAAGGGGAGCATGATGCCCGAGACCACGAAGATCCTGCTCGACGAGTCCGAGATCCCGACCCACTGGTACAACGTGGTGCCGGACCTGCCGGTACCTCCACCGCCACCGCTGGATCCCGGGACGCTCGAGCCGATCGGACCGGAGGCGCTGGCGCCGCTGTTCCCGATGGCGCTGATCGAGCAGGAGGTCTCGGCGGAGCGGTACATCGAGATCCCCGAGGAGGTCCGGGAGGTCTACGCCCTGTGGCGGCCCAGCCCGCTGTACCGGGCCCATCGTCTCGAGAAGGCGCTGGGGACGCCCGCCCGGATCTACTACAAGTACGAGGGCGTCAGCCCCGCCGGGTCCCACAAGCCGAACACGGCCGTGCCGCAGGCCTTCTACAACCGGGCGGCGGGGATCAAGCGGCTGGTGACCTGGATCATCGCGGCACGGAGAGAGGGCTACCGGATCTGCTTCCGGGCGTCATCCGCGCACGCGTGGCAACAGGCGACCATCGAGGCGCTCGTCCGATTGGGCGACGGTAGCGTGGAGC
>CAZDIF010000294.1:1225-3888 GCA_964505365.1 uncultured Actinomycetota bacterium | reverse complement strand
TGTAGAAGCCGGCGTCGGGGGACCCGGAGGCATAGCTGTGCTCGAACAGGCCGTCACGGGCATCGAATGCGTAGATGCCGTAGATCCCGTTGTTCATCGCGGTGACGTGGCTGGCCCGGTACCCGGTCAGCCCGGTGAAGAACAGCCCGTTGACGGTGGCGTTGCGGACGGTGAGGTTCTCGACGGCCACGCCGTCCGCCGCGGCGACGTTGATCCCGTTGGCGCGGGTGAACTCGCCGTCGATGACCACGTCCTGGCGGTCGACACCCCGGATCGTGATGTAGGGCGTGGTGACGTTGACCTGTTCGCGGTACACGCCCTCGTCCACGAGCACGAGGTCGCCCGGCTCGGCGGCGTCGACACCGTTCTGGATCGTGGGATGGTCCTGGGGCACGCGGCGTGTCGTGCCCGTCCACTCCTCGACGGGGTCGATCGGCTCGCCGCCGGTGGCCGCGCTGTACTCGACGTCGCCGACGACGAGCGTGGCGACCATGCCCTGCCACTGCCCGTCCTCGTCCTGGGTCGCGTGGAAGGTGCAGTAGAAGGTGTAGACACCCGGGTCGTCGAAGGTCAGCTCGACGTCCTCGCCGGGCTGCATGGGCAGTTCCCCCGTGACGTCCTCGGTGCTCCACGACCCGTCGGCGGCCACGGCGTTGTGGACGGTGTCCCCGTCGTTGTCGAACGTGACCGTCCCGCCCTGCGGCACGCGCGTCACGTCACGGGTGTAGAGGTTGTCGAGCATGTCGATCCGCACGGACGCCGGGTCCGCACCCGCCTCGCCGTCGCCGCTGCAGGCCGCGACGCCGATCACCGTGAGCACGCCGGCGGCCACCGCCAGCAGCACGCGCGTCCACCGTCGATCCATGCCCGCCTTCGGATCTGGGAGCCGCAACCATAATGGTCGTGTCGGGCCGTGCCGGGGTGGCACGACCCGCTACGCCCGCAGCACCTCGGCGAGCTCGGACGGCACCGGCACGTGGAGCTGGTCGTAGGTGCAGGAGTCGGGTTCGCGGTCCGGGCGCCACCGTCGGAACCTCGCCGAGTGGCGGAACCGGTCCGCCTGCATCCCCTCGTAGGCGACCTCGGCGACGCGCGGGCGCAGCGGCTCCCACGACATGTCCTTGTTCGCGTTCCACCGGTGCCCGAGGCGCGGGGTCGCCTCCGAGCCCGCCCACTCGGCCCACGGGTGCTCGGCGAGGTCGGGGTCGAGGTCGTCGGCGAGCTCGTCCACGAGCTCCCGGCGGCGGGTGGCCGAGAACGACGACGCGACGCCCACGTGGCGCAGCTCGCCGCCGTCGTCGTACAGCCCGATCATCAGCGACCCGACCTGCGGGTCGTCGGCGGTGGACTCCTTGTGCCAGCGGAACCCGGCCACGACGACGTCGGTGGTGCGCTCGTGCTTGACCTTCAGCAGGGTGCGCTTGCCCGGGGCGTAGGTGCCGTCGAGCGGCTTGGCGATCACGCCGTCGAGCCCGGCCCCCTCGAAGCGGTCGAACCAGTCCCGGGCGACGGCCGGTTCCAGCGTGGCCGGCGTCAGGTGCAGCGGCGCGGACCACGACGCGGCGACCTCCTCGAGGCGCTGGCGACGGGCCTGGAACGCCACGCCGGTCAGGTCCTCGTCGCCGAGGGCGAGCAGGTCGAAGGCGATGAACCGCGCCGGGGTCTGCTCGGCCAGCATGTCGATGCGGGACTGGGCCGGGTGGATGCGGTTGCTGATGGCGTCGAAGTCGATGCCGTCCCCGGCGGGCACGACCAGCTCGCCGTCGAGGACGACTCGGTCCGGCACGAGGTCGCGGATCGGGTCGAGCAGCTCGGGGAAGTAGCGGGCCAGCGGCTTGCGGGCGCGCGACTGCAGGTCGACGTCGCCGCCGTCGCGGAACACGAGGCACCGAAAGCCGTCCCACTTCGGCTCGTAGAGCAGGTCGCCCTCGGGGAAGGTGCGCGACAGCTTGGCGAGCATCGGCTCGAGCGGTGGGGTGACGGGCAGCGTCATGACGAGGTCTCCTCCGTCGAGGTCCCGGTCCCGTCGTCGACGGCACCGCCGCCATCGACGGTCGTCCCGTCGTTCCAGAGCAGCAGGGTGGTGCCGTCCAGCCGGCCCTCCCAGCCGCCGCAGCGCACGGGCTGGCCCATCTCCGGCGGTGGTGCCCACGGTGCGTCGAGGGCGGGCATGTCGACGTCGTCGACGGTGCGGCAGACGTCCGGCAGGATCCCGCCCGGCAGCGTCGCGACGACCAGGGCGTCGTCGGTGGCGGGCGTGTGCGCCTCACGCAGGTCGGTGGCCTCCTCGGGGAGGAACTCCGGGATCCAGCCCCGGTCCACGGCGTCCTGCTGCCGAGCGGTGACGAAGTCGTCGTAGCCCGTCTCGTACCGGTCCCGCTGGCACGCGACGAGCGCCAGCAGGCACAGGGCGACGACGGCCAGGCGCTGCACTCGTCGTCACCTCGGGTCGCGGGGTCGTCGGGTCCCGCGCAGGCTATGCCGACAGCTCGCTCCGGCGACCGCGGTCCGACATCTCCGTCACGCCGCCCGGGTCGGCCAGCACGTACCAGCCGTCGCGCGTGAAGCCGGTGACCCGCAGTCCCTCGTCCATCGCGGCCGCGAGGGTGGCGCGCAGGGCGTCGGTCCAGGCCACGCCGGTGTCCGGGTCCCGGGCACGCAGG
>CAZDIF010000294.1:0-1125 GCA_964505365.1 uncultured Actinomycetota bacterium | reverse complement strand
CGCTCGGTGGGGGGCGCACGGCGACCGTTGTGGGGCGGTCGGGTTGCTCCGGGAGGCATCGGGCGGTCACACTGCGCCGCCATGCAGGCCCATCACCACGACCGCCGCGCGACGCGAGCCGAGGCTCGCGCCGTTGAGGTGCGCGTCGACCTCCTGATCGCCGGCCTGCTGCTGGCCCTCCTTCTGCTGCTGCTTTGACGCCGCGGCGCTGTCCCCTCGCACCATGACAGCGACCGCGGAGGCCTGACAGGACAGCACGCCAGCACCCGGGACACACCCCGGGACGAGACAGAAGGACGCCACCGATGGGTTCCCCCGTCGACGCCAGCCGGACGGCCGAGTTCGGCACCGACGTCACCATCTTCGACACGACCCTCCGCGACGGCGAGCAGTCGCCGGGCATCAGCCTCGACGCGCGCGAGAAGGTCGAGATCGCCGAGCAGCTCGCCCGCCTGAACGTGGACGTGATCGAGGCCGGCTTCTCCGCCGCCTCGTCCGGTGACTTCGACGCGGTCAAGGCCGTGGCCGAGGTGGTCGGCAACCAGGTCCGGCCGGCCGAGGCCGACGGCGAGGCCGACCGCGAGCCGCCGGTCATCGCCGCGCTGGCCCGTGCGGTCGAGGCCGACATCGAGACCGCGGCCAAGTCGATCGCCCCGGCCCGCCGCCACCGCATCCACACGTTCCTGTCCACCTCGGACATCCACCGCCGCTACATGCTGCAGGCGTCCGAGGACGACATCCTCAAGCAGGCGGTGAACGCGATCCACCTCGCGCGCACCTACACCGACGACGTCGAGTTCTCGCCGCAGGACGCGACGCGGACCGACTTCGAGTTCCTCGTCGACATCGTCGCCGCGGCGGTCGAGGCCGGCGCGACCACCGTCAACATCCCCGACACGGTCGGCTACGCGATCCCGCACGACTTCGGGCAGTGGATCGCCCAGCTGCACCAGCGCGTGCCCGACATCGCCACGAAGGGCGTGGTCATCTCGGTGCACTGCCACAACGACCTCGGCCTGGCCGTGGCCAACTCCCTGGAGGCGATCCGCAACGGCGCTCGCCAGGTGGAGGTGGCCGTCAACGGCATCGGCGAGCGCGCGGGCACCTGCTCGCTCGAGGAGGTCG
>CAZDIF010000293.1:0-3898 GCA_964505365.1 uncultured Actinomycetota bacterium | reverse complement strand
ACGGGGACGTGCTGATCGAGTCCGCCGGGTCCCAGGGCCAGTCACGGCTGACCGACATCCCCGACCCCGAGGCCTTCCAGTCCGAGGTGTACCGGGTGCGCGAGACGCGGTCCGTGCACCTGCGCGGCGACGGCGACTCGGGCCCTCGGGATGCGATCGCCCGGCTGGAGGCGCTGGCCGACCTCCACGACCGCGGCGTGCTGACCGACGAGGAGTTCGCCGAGAAGAAGCAGCGCCTCCTCGACGAGATCTGACGGCCCGGCTACAGGGGCAGGGTGCCGGTGGCCTGCAGCGTCGCGCTGTCCCACGCGGTCAGCGTGCCGTCCTGGGTGAGGGTGAGGATGCGGCCGTCGACCACGAGCACCCGGCGGATCGGGGGCTGCCAGCCGCCGGTCTCGCGCAGGACCTCGGGGTCGAGGTCGGGGTCGGGGCGCAGGGTCCCCCGGACCTCCAGCGGGCCGTCGACGTCCACGACGACGGCACCCACGTCCACGCCCTCGGGCCGGTCCTCGGTCGGCTCGCCCCAGCGCTCGTAGGGCAGCACCAGCGTCCCGTCGTGCACCAGCACGGCGTGGTGGTCCCACTCGGCCTCGCTGCTCGCCCCGGGCAGGTGGACCTGTGACTCGCGCCGCGGGTCGGCGGGGTCGGACACGTCGAACATGGACACCTGCGTCCCGGTGACCCGGCCCTCGAGCGTCGCCTCCTGGCCGATGCCCAGCAGGCGGTCGTCGGGCATCGGGTGGAGGTAGGCCGAGTAGCCGGTGATCTTCAGCTCACCCGTCACGCGCGGGTCGGCCGGGTCGGACAGGTCCAGCGAGTACAGCGGGTCGGTCTGCCGGAACGTCACCACGTAGCCGCGGTCGCCGAGGAAGCGCACCGAGTGGATGGTCTCGCCGCGGCCGAGCCCCGCGACCTGGCCAACGGTCTCGAGCGTGTCACCGTCGCGGCGCAGGATGGTCACGCCGGACTCGCTGTCCCCGCCCCACGCGTCCCCGGCGGTGGTCGCCACGCGCAGGTGGCCGTCGTGCAGCGACATGGAGAACTGGTTGAGCAGCGTGCCCGGGGCCTCCCCGGAGGCAAGGTGGGTCGCGCCCGTCGGAGCCAGCTCGAACAGGTGCAGCAGCGTGTCGGCGTGCTGCGGTGCGGGCGCGACGTCGAACGCGGGCTCGGCAGCCGGCTCGGGCTGGTCGAGGTCGTTCCACCGCGTGGTGGCCACGACGAGCTGGTCCGCGCTGGCGGTGACGGTCTGGGCGTCGGTCAGCACGGCCGTCGTGCCCTCGGGCAGCGCGTCGTCACCGTGGAGGTCGAGCGTCACCACCTGCAGCGTCCCGGTCCCCGGCTCCTCGGCGGCGCGGGCGACGTCGGTGCACTCCAGCGTCGGGCGGGTCGTGACGACGCCGTCGGCGTCCTGGTGCTGCAGGACCGGCAACCAGTCCTCCGCCGTGGTGTCGTCCAGCGCGGCCGCGAGCCGGGACTGGGCCTCGGCCTCGCTGCGCGCCTGCCAGACCTCCTCCATCAACGGCATCGGGATCGGGTTCGGCCGGTGGGCGACGACGAGGTGGGCGGTGCCGTCGACGGCGCGACCGGCGACGTGCGTGCCCTCGAGGTCGGTGCGCCCCACCAGCCGCGGGTCGTCCCGTGACACGTCGAACACCAGGATCGTGGTGAGCGCGGACCCGTGTTCCGGCATGGACAGGTCCGCGGCCGGCTCCCCCGCGGCAGCCGGGTCGGGCACGGCCAGGTCCCCCCAGCGCGGTGCGATCACCAGCAGCCGGTCGCCGTCCAGGACCAGCTGGCCCTCGCCGTGGTCGACGTCCAGCGGGGTGCTCGACAGTCGCTGCGGCTGCGGACCGCTGACGTCGACGACGTGCAGGGTGCCCTCCGACACCGTGAACAGGCGACGGCCGTCGGTCTCGGTGAGGTCCGGCTCGTCGACGCCCGCGACCTGGACGTTCGTGTCGGAGGTCCCCGACAGCCGGGCCGAGTCCGCCGTGGTCGCGGCACCGGCGGCGGCGTCGCCGTCGGCCGGTGCGGCCTCCAGGGCCACGGCCTCGTCACGGAAGAAGAAGCCGCCGGCGCCCGACGGGTCGTGCAGGGCCGCGGCCCGCAGGTGGTCGACCAGCGGCTCGCAGTCGTCGAAGGGCTGCAGCCCGGACCCCGCGGCCAGGATCCCGTCTCCCAGCGGGGGCCACGGCGGTGGGGCCGGCGGCCCCTCGTCCCCCGCGACCACCACCACGGTGACGGCCAGGGCGGTTGCGGTGGCGGCGGCGAGCCATCCTGCGCGGCGCATGGGAATCCCCTTCGTCCTCGCTCTCGGCGAGGTGGGACGCCGCCGGTGGGCGCCCGGTTGCGTCGGCCGGCCACGACTAGGGTGGCGACGCGCGAGACCGACCGAGAAAGGCTGCCCGTGCCCGACGACTGCCTGTTCTGCCGGATCGTCGCCGGTGACGAGCCCAGCGAGACCGTCGCCGAGGACATCGACCTCGTCGCCTTCCGCGACAAGTTCCCCCGCGCGCCCGTCCACGTGCTGGTCGTCCCGCGTCGCCACATCGACTCGGCCCACGACCTCGGCGACGACGACACCGACCTGCTGGCCGCCTCCTTCGCCATGACCCGGCGGGTGGCCGAGGCCGAGGGCATCGCCGACGCCTACCGCGTGGCCACCAACGTCGGCCGTGGCGGCGGACAGGCCATCCCGCACCTGCACTTCCACGTGCTCGGCGGCCGCCAGCTGCTGCACATCGACAGCGGCGACCCGCCCGCCTGACGCCTCCACCGCCCCGCGACCGCGTTCGTGGAGCGTTGCGCACGGGATCGGGTGCGAAACCCTCCACGAACCCGTGGGGTCAGGTGCGAGCGGCGGCGTAGTCGATGTAGGCGTCGAGCGAGTCGGGGTTGGCCAGGGCCCCGGCGGAGGCAGCGTCGTCGGGTTCGGCGCCGGCGAGGATCCGCTTGACCGGGACCTCGAGCTTCTTGCCCGACAGGGTGCGCGGCACGGCCGGCACGCCGACGATCTGGTCGGGCACGTGCCGGGGGGACAGGTCGGCCCGCAGGGCCCTCGCGATCTCGGTGCGCAGGTCGTCGTCGACCTCACGCCCCTCGACCGGGGCGACGAACAGCACCAGCTCGCCCATGCCGCCCTCGTCGTCCTCGAGGTGGACCACCAGCGAGTCCGCGACGCCGTCGATCGCCTCGACCACGGCGTAGAACTCGGCGGTGCCCAGCCGCACCCCGCCGCGGTTGAGGGTGGCGTCGGACCGGCCGGTGATCACGCACGAGCCGTCCTCGTGGATGGTGATCCAGTCCCCGTGCCGCCACACGCCCGGGAAGTGGGCGAAGTACGCGTTGCGGTAGCGGCTGCCGTCGTCGTCGCCCCAGAACCCCACCGGCATCGACGGCAGCGGGGCGGTGAGCACCAGCTCGCCCTGCTGGCCGATGACCGGCTGGCCGGACTCGTCGTAGGCCTGCACCCGGCAGCCCAGGCACCGGCACGAGATCCGCCCGGTGCGCACCGGCAGCACCGGCGCGTGGCCGACGAAGGCCGCGCACACGTCGGTGCCGCCCGACACCGACTCCACGGCCACGTGCGATCCGACCGCGTCCGACACCCAGCGGAACCCCGCCGGCGGCAGCGGTGCCCCGGTCGACCCGATCGAGCGCACGCCGGTGAGGTCGTGGTCGTCACCGGGGCGCAGGCCCTCCTTGCGGCAGGCCATGAGGAACGGGGCGGACACGCCCAGGTAGGTGACCCCGACGCGCTCGGCCATCTCCCACAGCGTGTCCAGGTCCGGGTGGCCCGGGTTGCCGTCGAACATCACCACCGCCGAGCCGACCAGCAGCCCCGACACCAGGAAGTTCCACATCATCCACCCGGTGGTGGAGAACCAGAAGAACCGGT
>CAZDIF010000292.1:0-3911 GCA_964505365.1 uncultured Actinomycetota bacterium | reverse complement strand
GGAAGGTGTCCGGTGGCAGTCAAGGTCGAGCGACTCGTCAACGTGACGATCGCCCTGCTCGAGGCCCGGCGACCGATGTCGTTCGACGAGCTGCGCCGTCGCACCGGCTACTACGCCCAGTCCGACGCCCAGTCCGCCCGCCGCATGTTCGAGCGGGACAAGGACGAGCTGCGGGCACTGGGCGTGCCCATCGAGACCCACCACGACCCGCTGACCAACGACGCCGGCTACGTGGTCGATCGCAGCGACTACGAGCTGCCCGACGTGGCGCTCGATCGGGACGAGATGGCCGCGCTCGCCGTCGCGCTGCGGGTCACCGGCCAGTCGGACGAACGCCTCGCCCTGTCGAAGCTCGCGGCGCGGGCACCGGATCCGCTCGGCCCGGCACCGTCCGTGGACGCCCGCGTCTCCATCGAGGCCGATGCCCTCGACGACGTGGCCGACGCCGTCGTGGGTCGGCAGACCGTCCGGTTCGGCTACCGCACCGGGGCGGGCGAGCAGGCCACGCGCACCCTCGACCCGTACGGCGTCGTGCTGCGGCGGGGCACCTGGTACGTCGTCGGCCGCGACCACGACCGCGACGACCTTCGCTCGTTCCGCCTCGACCGCGTCACCGACCGGATCGTCACGACTGGCGACCCGGGCGCGTACGAGATCCCCGACGACGTCGACCTCGCCGGGCACGTCGCCGGACCCGCCAGCGACCTCGTCGACGTCGACCTCGCCGTGGCTCCCAGCGCCCGCTGGGCGGTCGAGGCCCGCGGGGGAGCGGTGCTGGGCGAGCGCGACGACGGGCGCACCGACGTGCGCCTGCCCGACGTCGACCCGTGGCGGATGACCCCGTGGCTGCTGGGCTTCGGCCCGGACGTCGAGGTGCTGGCCCCGCCCTCGCTGCGCGACGAGGTGGCCCGGCGGCTGGCCGCGCTGGTGGACGCGCGATGACGGCGAGGGGCGACGTCGCGCGGATGCTCACGCTGGTGCCGTGGTTCCTCGAACGACCGGGCGCCAGCGTGCACGAGGCCGCCGACGCCTTCGGCGTGCCGGCCGGCACCATCCGCCGGGACCTGCAGCACCTGGACTTCTGCGGGCTGCCCGGGCTCGGCGGCGGGGCGCTGTTCGACGTCACCGTGGTCGCCGACCGCGTCGTGGTCAGCATGGCGGACGAGCTGCGCCGACCGCTGCGCCTGACGCCCCGCGAGGCGATGCGGCTGGTGATCTCCCTGCAGGCCGTCGACGAGGCCATGGGGGAGGAGCTGCCGGCCCTGCGCTCCGCCATCGACAAGGTGCGCGACGCGGCCGGGCTGCCCGCGACCTCCACCGTCGCGATGATCGAGGGTGACCACCGGGCGCGCTGGCTGGCCGACCTGCGCAGCGCGCTGCGCGACAGCCACCAGGTCCGGCTGTCCTACCAGGGCCGCGCGGACACGGAGCCACGCGAGCGCACGGTCGACCCGTGGCAGCTCGACGTCACCGCCGACGGCTGGTACCTCCACGGCCGGGACACCGCACGGGGCCCGGACGCCCACCGAGCGTTCCGGCTGGACCGCATCGCCGACCTGGAGGTGCTCGACCAGCCAGTCGAGGTCCCACGGCCCGACGGGCCACTGCCCGAGCCCCGCTTCGACGCCGGGGAGGGATCGGTCGAGGTGGTCGTGCGGCTCGGCCGACCGGCCCAGTGGCTGGTCGACGCGGTCGAGCCCGACGACGTCACCGAGGACGGCGACGACGTGGTCCTGCGGCTGCGCACGGACGCGCCCCGCTGGGTGGTCGGCCTGCTGCTGATGGGGGCGCCCCACGTCACCGTCGAGGCCCCGGACGAGGTCGCGGCCCTGCTGGACGAGGTCGCCCGGGCGGCGCTCGCACCCTACGTGGCGGACTAGTCCTGACGGCGGGCACAGTTGGCCCGAACGGACGATCGACCCCGATCGCGACGACGCCGATGCTGGGAAGGTCCGTGATCGAGAGGGGACACGAGATGGCCCGAATCCGTGCCAACTGCCCGCACTGCGGCGAGGTCGAGCTGGTGCCCGACGACCTCGAACTGCACCTGATCGGGGCCGTCGACGACGCCCAGCCGGGCAGCACCTACCTCTTCGACTGCCCGTCCTGCTTCACCGAGGTCGTGCGCGAGGCCGACACCCGGATCGCGAGGCTCCTCTCGGTCGGGGGCGTGCCCACGATCCCGTACTCGCCGTGCGTCCCGCACCCGGAGAACCCACCGGCCGGCCCGGCGCTCACCGTGGACGACCTGCTGGACCTGCACCGCCTCCTGCAGCGCGACGACTGGTTCGACCTCGTGTCACCGACCTGCTGACGGGCGGGCCGGGCGGGTAGCCTCCGGGCGTCGCCAACCCGCGAGGACGCACCGTGTCGCCCGTCACGTGGATCGTCGTCGGCTTCGTGACGCTGCTGGTGGTGCTCGCGATCGCCGCGACCGTCGCGCTCGTGGTCCAGCGCATCCGTCGCCTGACGGCCAGCGTCGAGGGGATCGCCCAGTCGGTGCAGCCCGAGCTGGAACGGCTGCGCGAGAACGCCGACGTGGCCCGGACCGAGCTCGAGCGCGTCGCCGACGCCCGCGCCGAGCTCGGCCGCGAGGGCTGACCGGAACCTGCCGGTCACCCGGCATGAGCCGGGCGTTCACCTCCCCACCGGTACACTCGGGACGGCGACGAACATCGGTCGCCGACGCGAGGAAGAGGCAGTCATGGCTGGTCTCGGTGCGACAGAGCTGATCATCGTCCTGGTGATCATCCTGGTGCTGTTCGGCGCCAAGAAGCTGCCCGATCTCGCCAGCTCCATGGGGCGCTCGATCAAGGAGTTCCGCAAGGCCTCGGACGAGGCCGACGCCGAGGACTCCGGCAGCCACGCCACGTCGGGCGACGACCGGGAAGCCTGAGTCATCGCCGGAACGCCCCCGGTGCCGGGCGAGATGACGCTCTTCGAGCATCTCGCCGAACTGCGCACGCGACTGTTCCGCGCCGCCCTCGCGCTGCTGGTCGGCGCCGGCGTCGGCTATGCCGTGTTCGAGCCGGTCTTCGCCTTCCTCGTCGGGCCGTACTGTGACCTGCCCCAGGCCCTCCGCGACGGGGTGACCGGCGACTGCCAGGTCCTGGCGCTGCGACCGCTCGAGCCGTTCTCGGTCCGCATCAAGACGTCGCTGGTGATCGGCGCGCTCATCGGGGCGCCGGTGATCTTCTACCAGCTGTGGCGCTTCGTGGCGCCCGGCCTGACGGGTCGAGAGAAGAAGTACTCGATCCCGTTCGTGCTCCTGAGCCAGGTGCTGTTCGGGGGCGGGATCGTGTTCGCCGGGTTCGTGCTGCCCCAGGGGCTGCGCGTGCTGCTGGCCATGGGCGGTCCCGGCATCGCGCCCGCCCTGAACGCCTCGGAGTACCTGTCGTTCATCCTCACCACGGCCGTGGCGTTCGGCCTCGTGTTCGAACTGCCGCTGGTGCTGGTCTTCCTGTCCCTGGTCGGCATGGTCACCGCCCGGGGCCTGCGTCGGTTCCGTCCCTACGCCGTCGTGCTGAGCGCGGCCGGGGCGGCACTGATCACCCCGACCACCGACCCGATCACGATGCTGGCACTGATGGGCCCCATGGTGCTGTTCTACGAGGCCTCGATCCTGGCCGCCTGGCTGATCGAGCGTGGTCGTCGTCGCCGCGCCGCGGTGGTGCCGTCATGAACCCCCGCGAGGAGAGCTTCCGCCGCACCATGCCCTTCGAGCCGGACCCCTTCCAGGTCCGCGCGATCGAGGCGCTGATCGCCGGCCGGTCGGTGCTCGTGGCCGCTCCCACCGGCGCCGGCAAGACGGTGGTGGGCGAGTTCTGCTGCCACGACGCCCTGGAGGCCGGCGGCAAGACCTTCTACACCACCCCCATCAAGGCGCTGTCGAACCAGAAGTACCGCGACCT
>CAZDIF010000291.1:0-3914 GCA_964505365.1 uncultured Actinomycetota bacterium | reverse complement strand
GCCCGGTCGGTCCCCGTCAGTCCGTGAGGGCCGCGAACTCGCGCAGGAACCGCTCGGCGACGCGTTCGGCCGGGGCGGTGTCCCCGCCGGTGCTCTCGACCAGCACGGCGAACGCCAGCCCGTCGACCGTCCCGACGGCCCACGCGTGCTCGACGTCGTCGCCCGTCACCGGGGCGGTGCCGACCAGCCCCTGCCCGCCCGCGGCACCGAGCGCGGTCGCGGACCCGGCCTCGCCCGCGCCGGCCTCGAACAGCCGCTGCATCGCGGCAGCGGGGGCGGCGAGCTCGGCGCTCGGCCGGTCCGCCTCGACGTCGACGACCAGGTGTGGCGCGTGCCACGTCCCCTCGACCGCCGCGGCGACGACCGTGGCGACGTGCAGGGGCGAGGCGAGCACCCGGGCGCGACCGGCCCCGGCCCGGGCCAGTTCGGTCGTGTCGATGGGCTGGGGCAGGCTCGCCGTGGCTGCCGGCAGGGGCAGGTCGGGCTCGACCCCGAAGCCGAAGCGTTCGGCCGCCGCCACGAGGCCCGCAGGCTGCAGGTGCTGGGCCGCCAGCGCGGCGGCGGCCGTGTCGCACCCGGCCGCCAGGGCCTGCACGACGGTGGTGTCACCCAGGCCGACGGGCGCGGAGAGGGCCGCGCCGGCCACGGTGTCCTCGCGGGGGCAGGTGGCCGGATCCTCGACGCCGACCCCGGACGCCGACAGGGCGTCGAGGAGGATCGGCGCCATGACGTCGCCGGGCGGGTAGTTGCCCTCGAACGCCCGGTGGTAGCCGGACAGCGGCCGCGACGCCGCGGCGCGCACGGCCGACGTCGCGGTGTCGACGACGACGACGCCCGTGGGCGTCTCCACGCCCACCAGGGCGTTCTCGACCGCCTCCTGCACCACGGCGTCGAGCGTGGTGGTCACGGGTCCGGAGGGGTCGCTCTGGGCTGCGGCGAGCTCGACGATCTCGTCGCCGTCGCCGTCGACGATGAGCAGGCGGGCCCGCTCGGAGCCGACCAGTTGGTCCTCGAAGACGCGCTCGAGCCCCCGCAGCCCCACCACCTGGTCCGGCGCCACGCCGAGCTCCTCGGCCTGCTCGGCGGTCGGTTGGCCCACGCGTCCGAGGACGTGGGTGGCGAAGGCGTCGTCGGTCGGCGTGGCGTCGTCCGCGTCGCGGGCGATGACCCCGGGGACGGCGCGCAGGCGTGACCAGGCGTCCTCGAAGCGGCTCTCTGACAGGGTGACGAGCGGGTGGAACCAGTCCTGCGGGACGTCCGCCTCCAGCAGCTCCTGCAGGTCCCCGAGGGTCTCCGGCAGCACGGCCTCCCAGGTGGACAGCAGCCGGTCCTCGTTGACGACCTGGGCGGGCGCGACGCCGATGGTCTGGGCACTGCCGTGCGAGGTGAGCGCCTCGCCGTCGTGCGTCATGAGGGAGGCGCGGGTGACGTCGTCGCGGACGACCGCGACACGACGGCCCTCGCCGAGGTCGGGATGGAGCGTCTGGCGCGTCACGTCCACGCCCCACTGGCCCCGGACCCGCGTCGCCTCGATCGAGGACCGCCACGTCACCTCGCCGAACTCCTCGGTGGTGAGCGTCACCGTCAACGTGGTCGTCGCCACGGCGTCGTCGATGGTGATCGGCCCGCGGTCGACGTCCCAGCCCGCCTCGGGCAGCCCCGAGGCGACGGACTCCACCGCCGCCTCGAGCTCGTCACCGCCGGACCGCACGGCCGACGACACGTCGCCGTCCGGTCCCTCCGACAGCGCCTCGACCAGCGCGTCGACGGGTCGCTCCGGCGACGGCGCGGCCTCGTTCAGCCGCGCGTCGAGGGCACGCCAGCTGGCGAACGCCACCGCAGCGACGATGAGGGCCGCGAAGCCGGCGGCGATGGCGGTTCGCACGTGGTGTCAGTCCCCGTCCGGTTCGTGTCGCGACGGTACCCGGGCCTGCGGATCCGGCTCCGAAGGGGGACCCGGTCGCCGGGCCACCGGCGGGGCGGACCGGGGCCGGCGCCACCGCTGCCAGCCCAGGACCACCAGCGCGATCGGCACCAGCCACGCGGCGAGCACCGGCAGGACGGTGACGACGCCGACGATCACGATGTTCGCCATCGCCCGGAACGCCGTCACGGTCGCCTGCCAGGCGAGCTGGACCTGTCGGGCAGGGCTCCATGGCTCGGGTTCGGGATCACGCTCGGGGGCGGTCTGCGCCCGCAGCTCCGGCGTCGGTTCGAGGTGGACGGTGACCGTCGCCAGGGCCACGAGGTCGGCCAGGGTCTGCTGGCGTCCCTCCAGCCGCTCGATCTCGTCGCGGGTCTGGCGGATCCGGTCGAAGACGGCCAGCACCTGCTCGGTGTCCCCGGTGTCCCGCGCGTCGGCGAGCAGCTCCAGCAGCTCGGTCTCCAGCGCCCGGAGGTTGCGCAGCTGGGCGGCGACGTCGCTGACCTCGGTCGTGACGTCCTCACTGCTCAGCTGGCGCTGCAGCACCTCGGTGCCGGATGCCTCGATGGCCGTCAGGGTGTCCGACAGTGTGTCGGCGGGCACGCGCAGCGTGACCGACCCTCGCAGCAGGCCGCCCTCGCGGTGCAGGTCGGTCCCCGCCACGAAGCCGCCGGCGTCCACGGCGGCACGGCCGATCGCGTCGACCGTCGCCTCGGGGTCGTCGCTCGAGAGCCGCACGGTGGCCCGCCGGATGACCTGCCGTCCCGCGGTCTCGCCGCCCACCTGCACCGATGCGTCGTCGCCGTCGGCCTCGGTCGCTGCGCCGCCCGCACCGCCCTCGGCACCCGGCTCGGGTTGGGCCGCGCCCGCGTCCCCCTGGGCCCCCGCCCCGTCCGCCGCTGAGCCCGTGGCCATCTGTTCGCCGGTGCCCGCCTGCTCCGCCGTGTCGCTGCCCGAACAGGCGGCCATCACCACGGCCGCGAGCAGTGCCGCGGCGACCCACCGTCGTCGTGTCGTCCCCTGCATGCCGACCTCCCTCGTCGTGAGCGTTCGAAGGTGTACGACGTCGGTCGTAGGTCGATCGTTGCATCGGGTTGCGCGGGACCGGCCGAGGCGACGAGGGGTTGCGCGGCCACAGTACGCTCGTGGGACACCCACCCCGTGCGCCCGACGCAGGCCGTCCCACATGTCTGACCAGCGCTCCCAGTCCGAGCTCAACACGTGGCTCGTCGAGGAGATGTACGAGCAGTACCGCGAGGACCCGTCCCAGCTCTCGGCGTCCTGGCGGGACTTCTTCGCCGACTACCGCCCCGGCGACGACGGCCCGGCCGGCGGACCCGCCGAGCCCAGCGGCAACGGCTCGGCCACCGAGCGCCGGACGAGCGACACGGCCATCCCGGTGCCCGACACGATCGACATCGAGCAGGCCACGCGCCTGCGCGGGGTCGGCGCACGCATCGTCGAGAACATGGAGACCTCGCTGCAGGTCCCCACGGCGACGTCCGTCCGCGACATCCCGGCGAAGCTGCTCGAGGTCAACCGGCGGATCGCCAACAACTACCTGCGGCGGACGCGCGGCGGGAAGGTGTCGTTCACGCACCTGATCGCGTACGCCATGGTCAAGGCCGTCGACACCGTCCCGGCCATGACCAACACCTACCTCGAGGTGGACGGCAAGCCGGCCGTGGGGCGGCCCGAGGACTTCGGCCTCGGCCTCGCGGTCGACATCGAGAAGGAGGACGGCAGCCGGCAGCTGCTGGTCCCCGTCATCAAGCGGGCCAACACCCTGACGTTCCAGGAGTTCCTGCACGCCTACGAGGACCTGATCCGCAAGATCCGGACGAACAAGCTCGACCCCGAGATGTTCTCCGGCGGCACGATCACGGTGACCAACCCGGGCACCATCGGCACGGTGCACTCGGTGCCCCGGCTGATGAGCGGCCAGGCCGCCATCCTCGGCGTCGGCTCGATCGACTACCCGGCCGAGTAC
>CAZDIF010000290.1:0-3931 GCA_964505365.1 uncultured Actinomycetota bacterium | reverse complement strand
CGACACACTGGATGCACGATGGACGGGCGGCACACCCCGGATCCGGCGCCGGAACCGGCGTACGACGTCCTCGGCCGCCTCGGGTCCTGGCACTCGTACCGCCTGCTCTTCTTCGTCGGCGGCCTGTTCGTCCACCTCCTGATGCCCTGGCAGAGGGCCGAACGCCCCGACCTCGCCATCACGGTCACCGTTGCCGTGGGCATCGCCTGGGCCGTCCCGTGCTGGATCGCTGGCGTCACCGCACGCCGCGGCGGCGTCCACCTCAACTACGGGGTCTTCGTCCGCCGCATCCCGTGGGACGAGATCGTCCGCGCCACCGTGGCCTGGCGCGGCGTCGATCCCCGCCTGCGCCTCGACCTCACCGACGATCGTGAGGTCTGGGCACCCGGGTTCGTCATCCCGCTGTCCCAGAGCAGCTCCCGGCAGGACGGCTGGCGCAGCACCGAGATGTACCGGGCTGCCCAGCTCATCACCGCCGAGGCGGAACGGCGCCGCCAGCCACCGGACGACGGGGTGCTCGACCTCAGCCCCGCACCTGCACGGGTCCGCCCGACTCGGGCGCTCTCCCCCGCCGCGTGAGGATCAACGCTCGAACAGGACCTCGGCACCGACGAACGGCACGAGCGCCTCGGGCACGGCGACGGACCCGTCGGCGCGCTGGTGGGTCTCGACGACCGCGATGATCGCCCGCTGCACCGCGACCGCGGTCCCGTTCAGCGTGTGCACCAGCGCCGTCGACCCGTCCGCGGTGCGCTGCCGGCACTTCAGCCGGCGGGACTGGTAGTCGGTCGTGTTCGACGTCGAGGTGACCTCGCGGTAGGCGTCCTGGCCGGGCATCCACGCCTCGAGGTCGTACTTGCGCGCCGCCGACGCGCCGAGGTCGCCGACCGGGATGTCCACCACCTGGTAGTGCAGGTCGAGGCCGGTGAAGATCTCCTCCTCGATGGCCAGCAGCCGCTCGTGCTCGTCGGCCGACGCCGACGCCTCGACGAACGAGAACAGCTCGACCTTCTCGAACTGGTGGACCCGCAGGATGCCGCGGGTGTCCTTGCCGTACGTGCCGGCCTCGCGCCGGTAGCACGGCGAGTAGCCGACGTACCGCAGCGGGGGCTCGACGATCTCGTCGAGGTGCATGCCGGCCAGCGGCACCTCGGCCGTGCCCACGAGGTAGAGCTCGTCGCGTTCGTCGGTGCGGAAGAGCTGCTGCTCGTCCGTGGGCAGGAACCCGGTGCCGTACATGGCCTCGCGGCGCACCAGCGTCGGCACCATCACCGGCAGGTGCCCGTGGCGGACCGCGGCGTCCATCGCGTACTGCACCAGCCCGAACTCGAGCCGCACCGCGTCACCCAGCAGGTACGCGAACCGCGAGCCGGACACCTTCGCCGCCCGTTCCGTGTCCAGCGCACCGGCGTCGACCAGCAGGTCCACGTGGTCCTTCGGGTCGAAGTCGAACGAGGGGCGCTCGCCTACGGTGCGCAGCACGACGCCCTCGCCCTCCTCGCCGTCCGGCGCGTCCGGGTGCGGCAGGTTCGGCAGCCCCACCATCGCGTCGGTGAAGGCCTGGTCAGCGGCGGCGAGCTGGGCCTCGAGGTCCGCAACGGCCTGCTTGAGGCGGCTGGCCTCCTCGATCAGCGCGGGCCGGTCGTCCGGCGAGGCCGACCCGATCGCCTTCGACGCGGTCTTCTGCTCGGCGCGTGCGGCGTCCACGGCGGCGATCTTCTCGCGCCGTTCGGCGTCCAACCGGGCGAGGCGGTCGACCTCCTCGCGCGGCACGCCTCGACGGGCCAACGCGGCAGCGGTGGCGTCGAGGTCGTCTCGGAGTCCGGCCGGGTCGATCATGGCAGTCAGTCCCTCGCACGAGGTCGGCCCGCGAGGCTACTGCGGGAGGCCCATGCCCTCGACGCCCTACGATCGACCAGCGCCCCCGGCGGCAGGAGCAGCAGCCCGTGATCGTGCCGATCGCCACCGTGTTCGCGGTGATCATCCTGTCGATGATCGTCACCCGCGTGGCGACGATCGCGCTGACGCTCACAGGCATGTCGGCCGAGGTTGCCCGGTTCCAGGCGCGGTCGGCGCTGACCACCGCCGGGTTCACCTCCTCCGAGACCGAGCAGATCGTCGGCCACCCGGTGCGTCGGCGGATCGTCTCGACACTGATGCTGATCGGCTCGGCCGGGATCGTGTCGGTGATCGGCGGTGTCGCGCTGACCTTCACGCGGTCCACCGGGACGGCCGACGCCGCCACGGCGGCGCTCGTGCTGGTCGGCGGGATCGGGTTCCTGCTCTGGCTCATCCGGCGCCGTCCGGTCGAACGGGCGCTGTCCCGGCTGATCCACCGGCTGCTGCGGCGCTACACCGACCTCGACATCCGCGACCACGAGTCCCTGCTGCACATCCACGGCGACTACACCATCGCCGAGCTGCAGGTCGACGGTGACGACTGGATCGCCGACAAGACCCTGGCCGAGATGAGGCTGAACCTCGAGGGCGTGCTCGTGCTGGGCGTGCAGCGCGACGCCGGCAACTACGACGGTGCCCCGACCGGCACAACCACCGTGCACGCCGGCGACATGCTGATCCTGTACGGCCACCAGGACCGCATCGCTGCCCTCGACGTGCGCCGCAAGGGCACCGCCGGCGACACCGAGCATGTCGACACGACCCGCGAGCTCAACATCCCCACCGGCCACCAGGACCCGTCATCCGACGAGGAGCGAACCGGGCCATGAACGCCGACCGTCCCACCATCGACCCCGTCGTCTGGCACCCGCCGCCGCACCGCCGGCTGACCGGCCCCTTCGAGCGCAACCAGGCCCTGGCCGACGCCGAGGTGTGGCCGATCCCGGGCGAGGGCCCCGAGGACGTCGTCGTCACCCAGGACGGGACGGTGTTCACCGGCACGGTCGACGGCTCCATCCTGCGCATCGCCGAGAACGGGGACCGCATCGACCGGGTCGCCCAGACCGGCGGCCGCCCGCTGGGCGTCGAGCTGCTGGCCGACGGCCGCCTGCTCGTGTGCGACGCCGACCGCGGCCTGCTCGCCGTCGACCCGGACGGGGGCGCCATCGAGGAACTCGTCACCGAGGTCGACGGCCAGCAACTGATGTGCACCAACAACGCCGCCGTCGAGGACGACGGCACGATCTGGTTCACGGATTCCTCGCGCCGGTTCTCGGTCCACGACCACCAGGCCGACTTCCTCGAACACTCCGGGACCGGGCGGCTGTTCCGGCGCGACCCCAACGGCACGGTCGAGACGGTGCTCGACGGCCTGCAGTTCGCCAACGGCGTGGCGGTCGACCCCGCCGGGGACACCGTCCTCGTCGCCGAGACCGGCACCTACCGGATCCTGCGGGTGTGGCGACACGGCGAGCGGGCCGGCCGGTCGGACGTCTTCGCGGAGGTCCCCGGGTTCCCCGACAACCTGTCGACCGGACCCACCGGGACGCTCTGGTGCGCCGTGTTCGCCCCACGCATGCGGCTGCTGGACTGGCTCGCCCCGCGGCCACCGGCCCTGCGGCGGGCCGTCTGGGCGATCCCGGACCGACTGCGCCCGGGCCCGCCCACGGCCACGATCGTCCTCGGGTACGACCGTGACGGCCACGTCACCCACAACCTGCAGGCGCACGGCGACGACCGCTTCAGCACGGCGACCGGCGCCCGGGAGCACGACGGCTTCCTGTACGTCGGCTCGCTGACGTCGTCGGCCATCCTGCGGCACCGCCTCGGCGGCTGATCGTCAGACCGTGCCCTCGTGCTTGACCGGGGACACGGTCCGGCGGATCAGCTTGCGGACCTCGTCGAAGACGAACACGGACACGGCCACGGCCGCGCACAGGGTCCAGTCGACGAGGCCGAGGGCCACGGTGTCGAACAGGGACTGCAGCGCGGGCACGTTGACGACCAGCACCTGCAGGACGACCACGCCGCC
>CAZDIF010000289.1:0-3938 GCA_964505365.1 uncultured Actinomycetota bacterium | reverse complement strand
GGCGTCGAGCCAGCGCAGGACCAGCGAGGTGCCGACCGCGCGGGTGAACCGTTCGCGGCGTCGCGCCTCGTCGGCCAGCTCGTCGGGGTCCGTGCCGGCGGCCTCGGCGAGGGAGCGCCCGTCGCCGTCGGCGAGCCAGCGGGCAACGTCGTCGGCGGTCGCCTCGACGTGCAGCTGGGTGGCCCAGGCCGACCCGACCCGCCACATCGACGGTCCGTCGGAGCCGATCAGGAGCTGTTCCGCGCCGTCGGGCAGGCCGACGACCTCCCGGCTGTGGAACGCCAGCGCGTGTGCGCCGTCCGGCCAGCCGGCGGTGACGTCGTCCTCGCGTCCCGGCGCGGTGCGGTGCAGGGCGACGTAGCGGACCTCGGGGCGTTCGCGGTCGGCGACCTCGCCACCGAGCACCTCCGCGAGGAGCTCCGCGCCGTGGCAGATCCCGAACACCGGGACCTCCGCCTGGGTGGCGGCGCGCAGCAGCTCCAGCTCCGCGTCGGAGCCCTCTTGTGGGCGGCCGCCGAGCACCAGCACCCCGTCGACGCCGTCGAGGTCCTGGGGCACGTGGCCGGTCGCCACGTCGACGTGGCGGACCTCGAGGTCGCGCGCCTCGATCGGATCGGCGAGCGAGCCGAGGCCGACCTCGTCGGTGTGGTGCAGCACGACCAGGGCCATGGGGAACTCCGTTCAGGCCATCAGGGGGATCATGGCGAGCCAGAGGATCAGGAGCAGGGCGCCCTCCTGGCGGATCACCCGGCGGCCGGACGCCATCGCCGCAGCCGCGACGAAGGTCACGACGAGCATCAGGACCGTGGCCACGCCGGCCAGCGACGGATCATCGACGGGCCCCGGGCCGGCGAGCGCGGCGACGCCGGCGACCCCGAGGCTGTTGAAGATGTTGCTGCCGAGGAGGTTGCCGACGACCAGGTCGGTCTCGTCCTTGCGGGCTGCCTGCAGGGAGGTGGCCAGCTCGGGCAGCGACGTCCCGATGGCCACGATGGTCAGCCCGACGAAGCCCTCCTCCAGTCCGATACCGGCGGCCAGCGCGGTCGCCGACTGGACCAGTACCTGCGCGGCGGCCAGCGTGCCCACGAGCCCGATGAGCGTCCGGCCCACCTCCCGGCCCATCCGCACGGGGGCGTCGGTGAGGAACTCCTCCACCTCCGAGCTCAGCTCCAGGTCGGGCAGGCGCGACGAACGGATCATCCACGTGAGCAGGGCGACCAGGCCGCCGAGCAGCAGGAGCCCCTCGGGTCGTGACAGGCCGCCCTGGACCGCGAGCGCGAACGCCACCGTGGCGCCGATCGCCAGGGGTGTCTCGCGGCGCACCGTGGAGCTGGCCACGCCAATCGTGGTCACCAGTGCGGCTGCGCCGAGCACCATCGACAGGTTCGCGACGTTCGAGCCGATGATGTTGCCGACGGCGATGTCGAGCTTGCCCTGGCCGGCTGCGAGCCCCGAGACGACCATCTCCGGGGCGCTCGTCCCGAAACCGATGACGACGGCCCCGATGACCAGCGTCGACAGCCGCAGGCGTGCGGCGACGCGCACGGCACCGAGGACGAACCAGTCCGCGGCTGCCGTGAGCAGGGCGAGGCCGGCGACGATGCCGAGGGAGGCGAGCAGCACGGGCGCGAGCCTACACAGCGGCCGCGGATAGCCTCCGCCCCATCCGTCTCCCGAGGTCCATCGTGCCCAGACGCCCGGCCCTGCTCGTCGCCGTCCTCGCCACCGCGCTCGCCCTTGCCGCGTGCGGCGGTGACGACCCGGCTGCGGTCGACGAGACCCCCGACGGCACCGAGGAATCCACCGACGGCGGCGCCGACGGCGCGGCGGCGCCCCCGATGGAGGGAGCGCCCCCGGGCGAGCTGCAGGTCGAGCAGCTGGTCGCACCCTCGGATCCGAACGCCCGCGAGGCCACCGGGGGCGACGTCGTGGTCGTCCACTACGCGGGCTGGGCGTGGAGCACCGGCGAGAAGTTCGACTCGTCCCACGACCGCGGCCAGCCGATCACCTTCGAGCTCGGCGCCCAGCAGGTGATCCCGGGCTGGGACCAGGGCATCGCCGGGCTGCAGGTCGGCGAGCAGGCCCGCCTGACGATCCCGCCGGACCTGGCGTACGGCGAGGCCGGTGCCGGCGCCGCCATCGGTCCCGACGAGACGCTCGTGTTCGACGTCGAGCTCGTCGACGTCCTCGACCCCGAGCAGCCGACGGGGGAGGGGTGAGCCAGCCATGACGGACCTGCACCCCGACGTCGAACCGCTCGGCGTCCTGCTCGGGACCTGGCGGGGGAGCGGCCACGGCGCCTACCCGACCATCGAGCCGTTCGACTACGTCGAGGAGGTCACGTTCGGCCACGTCGGCAAGCCCTTCCTCGCCTACCAGCAGCGCACCCGCCACGCCGAGACCGGCCTGCCGCTGCACGCCGAGGCGGGCTACCTCCGTCCGGGCGGTCGCCCCGGAACCGCCGAGCTGGTGATCGCCCAGCCGACCGGGATCACCGAGGCACACGCCGGCACGACCTCGACCGAGGACGGGGCCCTGGTGGTCGACCTGCGGTGCGAGGCACCGGGGTTGACACCCACCGCGAAGCGCGTCACGGTCGTTCGTCGACGCCTCGTCGTCGCGGGCGACGAGCTCACCTACGACCTCTGGATGGGCGTCGACGAGACGCCGGAGACCCACCACCTGCACGCGACCCTGCACCGGGAGGAGCCCTGATGGAGGCCCACGAGGTCCATCAGCAGCTCGACGAGGTGTTCCTGCTCGACGTGCGCGAGCCGCTGGAGTGGGACGCCGGCCACATCGAGCAGGCCGTGCACATCCCGATGGGCGACCTCAACGCGCGGGTCGACGAGATCCCGCAGGACCAGACGATCGTCTGCGTGTGCCGCTCCGGCGCCCGCAGCCAGGCGGTCGCCGACGCCCTCAACCGCGCCGGCTGGACCGCGCACAACCTCGACGGGGGCATGCACGCGTGGGCTGCGGCGGACCTTCCGTTCGCCGCCAGCGACGGCTCCGAGGGGCGCGTCGCGTAGGTGCCGTCAGCCCTTCTTCGACCCCCGGGTGCGGGGGCGGCCGCCGGCGGCGTTGCGTTCGATGAAGCCGACGATCCGGCCGGCCACGTCCACGCCGGTGGAGCCCTCGATGCCCTCCAGCCCCGGCGAGGAGTTGACCTCCAGCACGACCGGGCCGTGGTTGGACCGCATCATGTCCACGCCCGCGACGTTGAGGCCGAGGATCCTGGCGGCCCGCTTGGCCGTGGCGCGTTCCTCGGGGGTCAGCTTCGCGCGCTTCGCGGTCCCGCCGCGGTGGACGTTGGACCGGAACTCGCCGGCCGCAGCCGTGCGCTCCATGGTGGCGACGACCCGGTTGCCGACGACGAAGGCGCGCAGGTCCGAGCCGCCGGCCTCCTTGATGAACTCCTGCACGATGACGTTGGCGTTGAGCTGCCGGAACGCGCCGATGACGGACTCGGCGGCCTTGCGCGTCTCGGCGAGGACCACCCCCATGCCCTGGGTGCCCTCGAGCAGCTTGATCACGAGCGGTGAGCCGCCGGCGAGGTCGATGAGCCCGTCGACGTCCTTGTAGGAGTGGGCGAAGGAGGTCACCGGCAGGCCCACGCCCGCGCCGGCCAGCAGCTGCATGGAGCGCAGCTTGTCGCGCGAGCGGGACAGGCCCTGCGACTCGACGACCGAGTACACGCCCATCATCTCGAACTGCCGGACGACGGCCGTGCCGTAGAAGGTGTGCGACGCGCCGATGCGCGGGATCACCGCGTCGAAGTCGACCAGCTTCTCGCCGCCGTACCACAGTGCCGGCCGGTGCGAGGTGATGTCGATCACGCACCGCAGGTAGTCGACGACCTTGACCTCGTGGCCAGCCTGCTCACAGGCCTCCTTGAGGCGCGACGTCGAGTACAGCGACGGGTTGCGGGACAGGAT
>CAZDIF010000288.1:0-3939 GCA_964505365.1 uncultured Actinomycetota bacterium | reverse complement strand
GGGACTGCAGCGCGGGCACGTTGACGACCAGCACCTGCAGGACGACCACGCCGCCCAGTGCGGCGCCCAGCCAGCGGTTCGGCTCGCTGCGGCGCCGGAGCGCCGTGTCCCGTTCGCTGCGGACGTTCAGCACGTTGACGACCTGCAGGAGCACGAACGTCGTGAACGCCATGGTCCCGGCCACCTCGGCGGAGCGGGCGCCCTGGGCCCAGACGAACATGCCCAGTGTGACGCCGGCCATCCAGACGGCCGTGCCGGCCAGCCACCACAGTCGCTTGGCGGGCAGCAGGGCGGTGCCCGGCCGACGCGGCGGGTCCTCCATCAGTCCACCGCGCGCCGGGTCGACGCCCAGGGCCATCGCGGGCGGGCCATCGGCGATGAGGTTGACGAACAGCACCTGCAGGGCGGTCAGCGGTGCCGCCAGCCCCAGCAGCGGCGCCAGCAGCACCGTCAGGACGGCACCGAAGCTGGTGGTCAGCTGGAACCGCAGGAACGTCAGGATGTTCTCGTAGATCCCGCGGCCGCGCTCGATCGCGCGGACGATCGTCGCGAAGTTGTCGTCGGAGAGGATCATCGTGGCCGCCTCCTTGGCGACCTCCGTCCCCGCGATGCCCATCGCGATTCCGATGTTGGCGGCCTTCAGTGCCGGGCCGTCGTTGACCCCGTCACCGGTCATGCCGACGACCTGTCCGTCGGCCTGCAGCGCCTCGACGATGCGGAGCTTGTGCTCGGGCTCGACGCGGGCGACCACGCCGACCTCGCGCAGCCGGGCCGGCAGGTCCTCGTCGCTGACGTCGTCGAGGTCGCGGCCGCGGATCGCCTCGCCGGGGATGCCGACCTGGCGGCCGATCGCCGCGGCGGTCTGGTGGTGGTCGCCGGTGAGCATCAGGACACGGACACCGGCATTCTGGGAGGTGGTGACGGCGTCCGCGGCCTCGTCCCGCGGCGGGTCGACCAGCCCCACCATGCCGACCAGGCGCAGGCCTGACGGGTCCCGAACGGCCTCGTCGGGATCCTCGCCGCTGGCAAGGTCGCGCGCGGCGACGGCCAGCACCCGCTGGCCCTCCGTCGCGAACCGGTCGATCGCCGCGTCGACGGCATCGGCGTCGACGCCCTCGTCGCAGCGCTCGACGACGGTCTCGGGCGCGCCCTTGACCAGCAGGACGTGGCCGCCGTCGGCCTCGTGGACCGTCGCCATGAACCGCTGCTCGGACGAGAACGGCAGCTGCGCGACTCGCCGTTGCTCGCGCCGCAGGGCGTCGACGTCCACGCCCCGGTCGAGGGCCCACCGCACGAACGCGATGTCCGTCGGGTCGCCGACCGCCCGTTCGGTGTCGACCTCGGCGTCGTTGCACAGGACGCCGTCACGCATGAGGGCGCTGTCGGTCGACTCGTCCGCCGGGTCGTCGTCGTGGTCGTCGCCGTGCCAGGACGACGCCACCGTCAGCTGGTGGCGGGTCAGCGTGCCGGTCTTGTCCGTACACACGACGGTGGTGGACCCGAGCGTCTCGACGGCCGCCATCTTCTTCACGACCGCGCCGGCCCTCGCGAGCACGCGCATGCCGATGGCCAGGGTGACGGCCAGCACGGCGGGCAGGCCCTCCGGGACGGCGGCGGCGGCCAGCGCCACCGCGGTAAGCAGCACCTCGTCGACGCCCACGCCGGTGGCCAGCCCCACGATGGCGTAGAGCACCACGGCGCCGCCGGCGACCAGCGCGAGGCGCTTGCCGAGGACGTCGACCTGGTCCTGCAGCGGGGTGCGCTTGTGCTCGGTGCGGGACAACATCCCGGCGATCTCGCCGATCGCGGTGCGCGCCCCGGTGGTGGTCACCACCATCTCGCCACGGCCGCGGGTCACCGCCGACTGCATGTGCACCATGGTCGTGCGGTCGCCCAGCCCGGCGTCCGCGGCCACCTCGGCACGGGCGTCCTTGGTGGCGGGCAGCGACTCGCCGGTCAGTGCGGATTCGTCCAGCTCCAGCGAGGAGGACGTCAGCAGGCGACCATCGGCCGGGGCGCGGTCGCCGGCCTCGAGCAGCACCACGTCGCCGGGGACCAGTTCCTCGGCGTCGACCTCGACGACCCGGCCGGCCCGGCGGACCCGCGCGGTCGTGTGGATCATCTTCTTCAGGGCCTCGACGCTGGCCTCGGCGCGCAGCTCCTGCACGAACCCGATCACGGCGTTGATCGACAGCACGGCCGCGATCACGACCGCGTCCTTGACGTCGCCGACCAGCGCGGACAGGCCCGCCGCGCCCAGCAGGACGAGGATCAGCACGTTGCGGAACTGGTCCAGCAGCAGCTTCCACCGGGGGCGGTCCGGCTCCTCCGGCAGGGCGTTGGGGCCGTGGACCTCGCGGCGGCGCTCGACCTCGTCGGGCGCCAGGCCACGCTCGGGATCCACGTCGAGGGCCGTCGCGACCTCGGTTATGGCCAGCGTGTGCGGCGCCGCGTCCAGCGTGTGCTCGGCGGTGGGCACCGCGTCCGTGGTGGTGTCAGCAGGCATGGGAACTCTCGGTTGTGGCGAACAACCGAAGGTCTCTCCACCGCCACGACGGCGGCCGGGCACCCGGGCGCCGGTGGCGGCGCCGGACTGACGGGTGGTCCCGCGGGGGATACTCCCCTTCCGGTGCGTGCACGATACGCGACGCCGGCCCGCCACGGTCATCGTCCGGCCAGTGGCCGACGTGCGGCCGACTCCGTCCGGGTCAGTCCCCCGGGGCGATCCGTTCGCGCCACTGCGCCAGCCAGGTGGCCGCCTCGCGGTAGGCGCGGTCGTCGGAGGCAATCCGGTCGGCCTCGGCGGTCTGCCGGGCCCCCGAGCGCCGGTAGGAGCCGAGCACCTTGACGTCCCGGTGGGTGCGCTTGACCGCCGCCAGGGCGTCGCCGACGCGTTCGTCGGCCAGGTGCCCCTCGCAGTCGAGGAAGAAGCAGTACTCGCCGAGCTCGGCCTTGGTCGGCCGCGACTCGATCTTGGTGAGGTTGAGGTCCCGCTCGGCGAAGATCTCCAGCAGCTGCAGCAGGGCCCCGGGCTCGTTCGACTCGATGAACACCACCGTCGAGGTCTTGTCCCAGCCCGTCGGGGCCGGCAGCGTGCGACCGATGACCACGAACCGGGTGACGTTGGCCGCCGAGTCGGCGATGCCGCGGGCCAGCACGGCCAGGCCGTAGCGCTCGGCGGCCAGCGGGTTGACGATGGCGACCTCGGCGCCGTCCGCCTCGGCGACGTACGCGGCGGCCCGTGCCGTCGACGTGGACGGCACGCGCTCGGCGTCGGCGAGGCTCGTGGACAGCCAGCGGCGGCAGGCGGCCAGGGCCACCGGGTGCGAGTGCACGGCCGTGACCTCGCCCAGGTCGACCTCCTCGGAGGCGGCCAGCACGAGCGAGATGGGCAGCTCGAGCTCGGCCTCGATCAGCAGGTCGGTGTCGAACGCCAGCGCGTCGAGCGTGGCGTGGACCGAGCCCTCGATCGTGTTCTCGATGGGGACGACGCCCCGCTCGACCTCGCCGGCCTCGACGCGTCGGACCACGTCGGGCACGTCGGTGCAGGCCAGCAGGTCGGCTTCGCCGCCGGTCACGAGGCGAGCGGCGGTCTCGGTGAAGGTGCCCTCGGGCCCCAGGTACGCGACGGACATCGGTGCGTGGTGCCTCTCGTCAGACGGCGCGACGACGACGGCGCCCGCCGGGGACGGCCGGCGAGGCGGACTTCGACGTGGACGACAGCGCCTGCGCGATGGCCTGTTGCTCCTCGGTGGACAGCGTGTGCTCGCTGGATCCACCCTGCACCGCCTTGGCGTAGGTGCGGGTCTCGCTGCGGCCGTTGATGGCGCTGAGCACGATGCCGTCCCCGCGCTCGTCGAGCAGGGCCGTCGAGAACGACAGCGCCCCGCCCATGTCCTCGAACGCGTCGTAGCGCACGACGGCGACCCGGGAGACCCC
>CAZDIF010000287.1:0-3944 GCA_964505365.1 uncultured Actinomycetota bacterium | reverse complement strand
CGCGGCGAATCTCCCTTCACAACGGAAAGGCTTCCCGTGCGCCGGACCCTCGTGCTTCTCGCCGCATGCCTGTGGATGATGGCGGCCCTGCTGCCCGCCATCGCCAGCGAACCGCCGGCCCACGAGGTCACGGTGCCGGCAGAACCCGACCAGACCGTGGAGGTCAGTTGGACCGGTGTCATCGCCCCGGGTGCGGAGACGTCCTCGGACTGCTCCGACAACCCGACGGCGGACCCGCACGACATCGAACTGTCCGTTGCCTCGGGCACGTACGAGGAGGTGCGGGCCTCGATGCAGGCGACCGTCACCGCGACGGGGCCGTCCGCGGACGCGACCGACGTCATCGTCACGCTCGTCGCGCCGGACGGGACCACGACCTCCGGGGACTCGGGCTTCGTGGGGACCGCGGAGAGCGTCACCGTGGGCAACCCCGCCGCCGGGACCTACCAGGTCCTCGCCTGCGCGTTCGCGGGGGCCGTTCCGCAGCCCTACGAGGGCACGCTGACCATCGAGACCGAGGCGGCGACCTCGGACGCGCTCGTCGCGTCCGGACCGGCCTGCCGGGCGCCGCGGGAGAGCCAGAAGTTCGAGATGGCCTACGTCGACGAGTCCCGGGCCGGCGGCGAGCCGTACATCCTCCGCCACCCCGACGGCCAGCTGCTGTGGGGCTCGCACGCGGGCACGACCCACTTCTACACGCCCACCGCGGCGGACGAGACGACCAGCGCGTTCGTCGAGAACTACGAGGGGCAGACCTACTACTACGTCAGCGACGACCAGCAGTCCTGGGAGTTCGTGCCGCGCACGCCCATCTCGGCGGCCGAACCCGTGCAGGGAGTGCCGGCGACCGGGTTCTCCGACCCCGAGTTCGCGATCGAGCAGGACGGCACGGTGTACGTGTCGGAGATCAACCTCGCCAACGTCGCCGTGTCGAAGTCCGAGGACGGCGGACACACCTACGAGCTGGTCAACGTGTTCGCGTTCACGTCCTCGGACCGCCAGTGGATGGCGGCGGACCGCGATGGCGAGCTGTACATGACGGCCAACGGCTTCGGTGGCGGCAGCTTCCCGTCGTCGCCGGCCGGCAACGTCGGGCACTTCATGGCGAAGTCGACCGACGGCGGCCTGACCTGGGGGGCGGCGTCGACCACCAACCCGGGCGGTGTGGCCGACATCCAGATCGACCACGACCGGGGCATCCTCTACGAGCTGACGGAGGAGTCGGGCACGCTGTCCATGGCCCGGTTCCCGAACATCCGCGAGGAGGACACCGACTTCACCGTCGAGCGCTTCGAGATCGCCTCCAACGTCGGGTTCACCGGCGTGCAGCGGCTGATCGACCCGACCTTCGACATGGACGAGGAGGGCAACCTCTACGCCACCTGGTCCGACAACGGAGACGGCGCGCGGCCGGAGGGGATCTACTACGCCGCCTCGACGGACCAGGGCGAGACCTGGTCCACGCCCGTCCGGGTGGACCCGGACGCGAAGGACGACGTGTGGCCGTGGATCACCGTCGGTGATCCGGGGCACGTCGCGGTCACGTGGCTGCAGTCCGACCAGGCGACCGACGCCATCCTCGGTGGCGAGGCCGGCGGCGAGACGGCGAAGTGGAACGTGATGGTCGCCCACACCAGCAGCGCACTCGGCTGTGGCCAGGACCGGCCGGCCGGGTTCCGTGTCAGCCAGGCGTCCTCCGAGGCGATCCACACCGGCACGATCTGCCAGCACGGCACGACCTGCCAGACCGACCTCACGGACCGCCGGCTGGGCGACTACTTCTCGATCGAGGCGGATGCCGACCGTGCCCTGCACGTCGCCGTCTCGGACACGCGGCAGGGCGGCGCCGTCGCGCTGCCGCTGCACATCCGCCAGGTGGACGGGCCGAAGCTGACCGGCCCGGCCGGAGGCCCACCGCACGGTCCGCCCGCCGACGTCCCACCGGGCCCGCCCGACACCCGGCCGGCCGGGCGATCGCTCCCGGCCACTGGCGGCGGCGTTGGGCTCGCCGTCCTGGGCGTCGCGGCGGCCGTGCTCGCGCGTCGGCGCCCGGACTGACGCCGTCGATCGTCAGGCGCGGCGCATCCACCAGCGGCGGCCCACCCACACCAGCACGGTGACCAGGACCGTGGTGACGGCCAGCAGGACCAGCGTCAGCATGGCCCCGTAGCCGAACCCCAGGAACTCGAACGCCTGGTCGAAGATGTACACCGGCAGGAACAGGGTCGCGCCCTGCGGGCCGCCGTCGGTGAGCAGGTACGCCGGGACGACGTTGACCTGCAGCGACAGGATGAGGTCCCGGACCGTCAGCAGGACCAGGATCGGCGCCAGCAGCGGCAGGGTCACCCGGGTCAGGGACTGCCACGGCGTCGCCCCGTCCACCGCCGCGGCCTCGTGCAGTTCGCCGGACAGGTCCCGCCGGGCCGCCAGCACGACGAGGAAGGCCTCGCCGATCGGGAACAGCATCATGATGACGATGGCCCACCGGGCGCCCCACGGGCTGGCCAGCCACACCGGCTGGGGCAGGCCGAGCGAACCGAGGATCCCGTTGACCGGGCCGTAGAGCGGATTGAACAGCCACAGGAAGGCCAGCGACAGCGTGATCTCGGGCAGCACGGTCGGCAGCCACACCAGCACGCGCTGCCACCGGGCACCCCGGTGGTCACGGGCCAGCGCGATGCCGAGCACCGTCGCCGCACCGATCCGCAGCGGCACCGCGAACAGCGCGAACAGCAGCGACGCGCGCAGCGACGCGAGGAAGAACGGGTCCGACGCCAGCCGCCGCAGGTTGGCCAGACCCGTGAAGCCCGGTGTCCCGATCCCCGTGTGGTCGGTGAACGCGTAGCCGAGGTTCATCACCGCCGGCAGCACCAGCAGCAGGGCGGTGCCGAGCAGGAAGGGGGCCAGCAGGATCCAGGCCGCACTGCGGCGAGCGAGGGGCACGTCTCACCCGCCCGCGAACAGCGACTCGGCGACCGCCTGCATGCGCGCCAGCGCCTCGTCGCGGTCGATGCGGCCGTAGAAGGCGCCCTCGAGGATGTCGTCGACGGCACGCTCGACCCGGATCCATGACGCCACGTGCGGCGTCGCCCGGGCGATCCGCGCGTTCGCCGCGAACACCTCGGAGGTCTCCGGCGGCTCGGACGGGTCGAGGAACTCGGGCGAGTCCAGCACGTCGATCCGAGACGGCACCGTGCGGCCCGACTCCGCCAGGATCCGCTGGCCCTCCTCGCCCATCGCGAACTCGACCACCCGCCACGCCTCCTCCTCGCGGCCCGTCCCGGCGGCGATGCAGTAGGCGTCGCTGTGCAGCATGGTCACCGGCTCGCCGCCGGGGGCCGTGGGCAGCGGCACGACGTCCCACCGGAAGTCCTCGATCGTGCGCAGCGTCGGCGTGGACTTCCGGGAGTTGAGGTACATCCCCAGTCCGCCGCGGAGGAACCTCGCCTCTGCCGTCTCCGACTGCTCCTCCTGCTCGGGGGGCACGACGCCGTGGCGCAGGGAGAGGTCCAGGAAGAAGTCGTAGGCCTCTCGCGCCGCGCCGGTGTCCAGCGTGAGCCTCGTCGGGGCCGTCGGGTCGTCGACGACGTCACCGCCGTTGGACCAGACGAACGGGGCGAGCCGGATGATCGAGGCCTCCGTGCCGACGCCCCACGTCCCGTCGCCCGTCATGGCCTGCGCAGCGGCAACGAACTCGTCCCACGTCCAGCCGTCGCGGGGGACCTCGACCCCGGCCTCGGCGAAGAGGTCGAGGTTGACGTACACCACGAGGTTGGACACGTTCTGCGGCTGGCAGGACAGCGTTTCACCGTCGAAGCGGAAGGCCTCCAGCGGCGGCTCGACGAAGTCCTCCTCGGAGATCGCCGTGCTGGCGTCGAGGTAGGGCTGGACCTCGGCGATGGCGCCCTGCTCGACGAACTGCCCGTACTTGCGGAAGTTGATCA
>CAZDIF010000286.1:0-3988 GCA_964505365.1 uncultured Actinomycetota bacterium | reverse complement strand
CCAGGTCCCGCCCGGCAGCCAGCTCGGCGTGCACGTCGTCGTCCAGCTCATCGCGGGCCTGACCGAGCACGAGGCCAAGCTCGAACTCCTCGCCGAGGAGCACGGCCGCCGGCTCGTCTCCGCCGTCGCGGGGCGCGCCGACGTCCGTGACTTCGAGGCCGCCGCCATGGTCGCCGTCGAGGCCCTGCGGACCGCCTTCCCCGAGGTCCGCCTGTCCCCGGTGGAGGACGGCCGTGTCGACGTCGAGGGCTTCGAGGTCGGCCTCCGCCTCATCGGCGAGGTCGACGGCGCCGTCGGCGACGCGCTGGCCCGCGGGTTCCTCCGCGGCGCCTTCGCCGCCGCCGGCGCCCCGGTCACCGTCAGCTCGCGCGCCGGCCGCGTGACCGCGCACCTCGACGAGGGCGGCGTCGGCTCCACCCCCGCACCCCGGGACACCGTCGACGCCCGCGGACGCACCTACCAGCAGGGGGTCGTCTCCACCATGCGCGCCATGGTCGGCCTGCGCCCCGGCGACCACCTCGAGGTCCTCACCGACGTGCAGGGCGCCCCGGCCGCCTTCGCCCGCTGGGCCGACCGCACCGGCCACGAGATCGTCGACGTCACCCGCATCCGCGACGTGAAGGGCCACCAGGCCGTGCGCCTGCTGCTGCGCAAGGACACGGGCCTGCTCGCCGGCCCGGCCACCGCCTGACCAAGGAGCCCGCCATGGCGTCTCCCCGCCCCGGCCTCGCCTACAGCGACGACGGCACCCTGCTCATCGACGTCCGCGGCCCGCGCTTCTCGGCGTTCCTCACGATGACCGTGCTGGCCGTCGCGCTCGTCGTGCAGGGCTCCGTCGGCGTCACGCTCGTCGCCATCCAGTGGGTGGTGTTCGCGATCGCGACCGTGGCCGGCCTGGCCTGGTCGCCGTACGGCAACCTGTTCCGGTTCATCAAGCACCGCTTCGACCTCGGCCCACCGCCAGAGACCGAGCCCGAGGCCCCGCCGCGGTTCGCCCAGGCCTGCGGGCTCGCCGTCACCACGATCGGCCTGATCGCGTTCGCCGTCGCGGGCACCGGCAGCGTGGTCGGCTGGGTCGCCGTCGGCGTCGTCCTCGCACTGTCCGCCCTGCTCGCCCTGACGGGGATCTGCGTCGGCTGCGAGCTGTACCTGCTGGGCAAGCGCCTCCGCGCACGCGGGCAGACGACCTGATGCTGGTCCGCCTGCTGCTCGTCGTCGCCATCATCGCCGTCGTCGCGCTGGTCGGCGCGTGGTGGCGTGCGCGCGACGGCCGGGTCCGCACGGGCGGCGACGGCCGCTTCACCACCGACCAGCTCGCCGCGGTCGGCCTGGCCACCGTCCCCGTCGCCGGGGCAGCGGTGCTGCTCGGCTCGCCGACGTGCGCCCCGTGCCGCACGGTCCGGCAGATCCTCGGCGAGGTCGAGGCCGAGCGGCCCGACTTCCGCTGGACGTCCGTCGACGCCGCCGACCACCTCGACGTCGCCGACGCCCACCACGTCATGCGGGTGCCGACCCTGTTCGTCCTCGACCAGCACGGCCGCATCCTCGCCCGCACCTCCGGCGTGCCGGCCCGCCGGGACCTGCTGCGCGTGCTCGACCGCGAGGCGGCCTCCCTGGACCCGGTGGCCTGACCGACGCGGGGCGACCGCCCGCCGCCATCCACCCGTACCCTCGAAACCGTCCACCGACCACGAGGACACCACCCCGTGCCGCTGCTCGCCCGTGACGACGCCCGGCTGATCGAGGTCACCGGGACCGACCGGGTCACCTACCTCGACGCCGTCACCACCCAGGCCCTGGCCGACGCCGCCCCCGGCGAGGTCCGCGGCGCCATGGTCCTCGACGTGCACGGCGCCCCCCTGGCGACGTTCTGGGTCGCCGTCCACGCCGAGCGGCTGGCCCTGATCGCCCCGCCGGCGTCCGCCGACCACGTCATGGAGGTGCTGGCCCAGCGCACCTTCCTCTCCGACGCGAAGTTCGAGGCGACCGAGGCGTCGGTGTGGGCGCTCCGTGGCGACGGGATCGACGCGGCCCTGCGCGAGGTCGGGGTCACCGGGCTCGCCCCGGGCCACTGGCGCCCGGTCCTGGACGGGCTGGTGGTGCGTCACGCGTTCGGCGCCGAGGTGGTCGGGGACGACCTCGCCGACCGGCTGGCGGCCCTGGATGACGTGCACCCCGGTGGCCCCGACGAGCTCGACGCGGCCCGCGTCCGGGCCGGCGAGCCCGTCTTCGGGCGCGAGGTGGCCGCACCCCGCATGCCCGAGGAACTGGGGCTGCTGCCGACCCACGTCCACCTCGCCAAGGGCTGCTACCCGGGCCAGGAGGCCGTCGCCCGCATGTGGATGCTGGGCCGTCCCCGCCGGCGCCTGGCATCCGTCACCGTCGAGGGCGACGTCGCCCCCGGCTGGACCACCGGCAGCGGCCGGAAGAAGGTGGAGGTGACCGCCGTGGCCGATGGCCGCGGGCTGGCCTTCGTGCCCGCCGACGCGGCCGTCGGCGACCGCCACGAGGACGAGGACGGTGCGGCCGTCGCCGTCGCCGAGTTCGTCGGCGGGGACCGCATGCCGCCGGGCCACGACCCCGATGTCCCCCGCCGCCGCGACCAGCGCGGGTGACCACCTCGCGGCCGTTAGCATCCTCCGGGATGGAGCGCCGCCCCCTGCCTGACGACGTGGCCCGCACCGCCCGGGCCCACCTCGCCGCGCTGCTGCCGCCCGACCACGTCAGCGACGCCTGGCACGACCTGCTCGCCGAGGCCTCCTACTGGGGCGAGTCCGAGACCGTCCCGGTGCTGCGGCTCGCCCACCAGGTCGTCCTGCAGCACCAGCCGGTCACCGCGGCGGTGGCCGCCCACTCGCTGGCCGAGGCCGGGCTGGACGACCCCGACGACCTCGCCGCGGTGCTCGACACCGACACCGACCGGGCGCGGGCGCTGCTCGCCGAGGTCACCGACGCCGTGGAGGAGCAGGGCGCCGCGCCCGCCCCGTCCCGGGTGATCGAGGACGCGGCGGTCGCCGGGGCCGCCGCCCCGGGCCCGACCCGGCCCCCGGCAGGCGACGCCGCGCCGGTGGACGTGGACGCGACCACGCCGGATCGCCCGGCCCCCGGGGGAGAGCGGCGCGCCGAGGAGCCCGGCGATTCGGCCTCGGTCCGGATCGGATTCGACGAGGACGAGCCGGTCGTGCCGTCCGAACGGGCCGGCAACTCGTGGTTCACGATGCGCCGGCTGCTCGTCGCCGCGGCGGTGCTGTGGTTCCTGGTCGTGCTCGTCTGGGCCTTCGGCGGCAACGGCGGCTGACGTTCTCGCCGCCTGATCCGCTCAGAGCAGGGTGTCGACGGCCTTGAGCACCTGCTCGGAGTGCTTTGCGGCCTGGACCCGCTTCCACCGCTTGACGATGCGGCCCTCGCCGTCGATCAGCACCGTGGAACGGATGGGTCCGACCGACACCTTCCCGTACATGTTCTTCTCGCCCCAGGCCCCGTACTGCTCCATCACCTCGTGCTCCGGGTCGGCGAGCAGCGGGTGTGGGAGGTCGTGCTCCTCCGTGAACTCGGCATGCCGCTCGACGGTGTCGGGGGACACGCCGATGACGGCCACACCACGCGCCTTGAACTCGTCCCACGCGTCACGGACGTGGACGGCCTGCGCGGTGCACCCGGGGGTGCCGTCCTTCGGGTAGAAGTAGAGGACGACCGGAGTCCCGCGGAAGTCCTCGAGCGCCACCTTGTCGCCGTTCTGGTCCGGGAGCGTGAACAGGGGGGCCTTGTCGCCAGCCTCGAGCATCGGACGGTCCTCCGAACGTCTGCGCAGGGCGAGTGTGCGTGACCGTAACCCCGGCCGAGCGTCTAGCGTCCGGTCGTACGGCCAGTGGAAGGGCGGACATGGCAGACCCCCGCATCGAGGTCTTCGTCGAGGTCCCAATGGGGTCCCGGAACAAGTACGAGTGGGACGACGAGCAGCAGCGGTTCGTCCTCGACCGCATGCTGT
>CAZDIF010000285.1:0-4008 GCA_964505365.1 uncultured Actinomycetota bacterium | reverse complement strand
CATCAACGCGATCGCCGCCGACGGCATCACCAAGGGCTGCAACCCACCGGACAACACGCACTTCTGCCCCGGTGACAACACCCAACGGGACCAGATGGCGTCGTTCCTCGGACGTGCACTGGAGCTGTCGCCCACGCCACCGCCCGAGCGTGACCCGTCGACGATGTCGGTCGAGGACGCTCTCCAGACCTGGTTCGGCGACATCTACGACCAGGCCCACAGCGTCGCGGACTGCGAGTCGAACCTCGACCCGAACGCCGTCAGCGCGAACGGCGAGTACCACGGCCTGTTCCAGATCGGGCAGACGTACCACGCCGACCGCTTCGCGGACGTGACCGGCCAGCCATTCCACGACGAGGTCTACACCGCCTACTACAACGCCCAGTACGCCCGCTGGCTGTACGACCAGAGCAACAGCTGGCAGCAGTGGAGCTGCCCGTAGTAGCCCGCCCCGTGCGCATGACGTGCACGCGGGTGCCCGGACCGCTCAGGACAGCCGTCCGGGCGGGTGCCGGTGAACCCGCAGGCCGAGTCCGTCGTAGCCCCTGATCGGGCCGGCCGATGTCGCGCCTCGTCCGGCCCACGACCGTCGACGAGGAGGACCCCCGTGCGCCGTGCCCCGATCGCAGCCGCCGTCTTCGCACTCGTCCTCGCCACTCCAGCGCTGGCCCAGGAGCCGCTCGAGGACCCCATCCCCGAACCGATCGACGAGCGGGGTGCCCCGCTCTCCGTGACCCCCGTGGCGACGGAGATGACGGCACCGAACTGGGGTGCCGCCCCGCCCGGACGCAGCGACGAACTGTGGGTGGTCGACCAGCCCGGGACCCTGTGGGCCCTGGACCTCGACGAGGGCACACGACACGTCGCCCTGAACGTGGCGGACCGGCTCGTCGCGCTCGGCGCGTTCGGCCCGGGCACCTTCGACGAGCGTGGCTTCCTCGGACTGGCGTTCCATCCGGACTTCGCCGACAACGGCCTGCTCTACACCTACACGTCCGAGCCCGTGGACGGCCCGGCGGACTTCTCGACGATGCCGGAGGGCGAGACGGCCAACCACCAGTCGGTCATCAGCGAGTGGCAGGTCCCCGACCCCGGCGCGGAGGAGGCCGTCGTCGACCCGGCCACCCGGCGCGAGGTGCTGCGCATCGACGAGCCGCAGTTCAACCACGACGCCGGCGCGCTGACGTTCGGCCCGGAGGGCAACCTGTTCATCGCCCTCGGGGACGGCGGCGCTGCCGACGACCAGGGTGTCGGCCACGTCGAGGGCGGCAACGGGCAGGAGCCGGGCAACGTGCTCGGCACGATCCTGCGTATCGACCCGAGCGGCGACGACAGCGCCAACGGCCAGTACGGGATCCCGGCGGACAACCCGTTCGTCGGCGACGCCGACGCGCTGGACGAGGTGTACGCGTACGGGTTCCGCAACCCGTTCCGGATCTCGTTCGACCGCGCGACGGGCACCCTGTACGCCGCCGACGTCGGCCAGAACGACATCGAGGAGGTCGACGTCGTGGTGGCGGGCGGCAACTACGGGTGGCCGATCAAGGAGGGCTCGTTCGCGTTCCACCAGAACGGTGACGACCCCGGCTTCGTGTCCGACGAGGACCCGGGCGTGCCCGGGCTGATCGACCCGATCGCCGAGTACGACCACGACGAGGGCATCGCGGTCGTCGGTGGCTTCGTGTACCGCGGCGAGCAGATCCCGCACCTGCGCGGCCGGTACGTGTTCGGTGACTTCCTCTCGCCGCCGCACGAGGGCGGCCGGCTGTTCCAGATCCGGCCCAACGACCGGATCGGTGAGCTGCGGCTCAAGGGCGAGGCCTTCGCCCCGCGCAGGCTCCTCGGCTTCGGCCAGGACGCCGACGGCGAGCTCTACGTGCTGGCCAACGAGACCGGCACTCCCTTCGGTGACACGGGCCAGGTGCTCCGCCTGGATCCCTTCCGCGGCTGACCCCAGCACGCCGTTCAGGCCGGGCGTCGTCGGCGCTGGCGATCGAGCAGCGCACGGCGCTCGTCGGGACATGCGAGGACGGTGACCGAGGAGAACTGACGCTCATAGCCGAGGTCCTCGAGCAGGTCACCGGCCAGGGCCTCGAACGCCAACTGCGAGGCGGCCGGCAGTTCCCGGCGCCAGTCACGCAGTGTCGTGGTGGGCGGGCGGCAGAGGTTGCGGTGCGCCTGCTGCCGCCCCTCGGGCATCCGTTGCAGGATGCCCGCCGAGGACTGGTCGTGGTACTGCAGCATCCGGTCGTCCCACGGGATGTCGAGGAACTCGGCCACGCGTGCCAGCTCGGTGGCCGACGAGGTGGCAAGGTCCTCGAAGTGGACGGCGGTGTAGCGGCGTGGGCCGATCAGTGCCCCGGCGTCGCGTGCAGCCTCGACGCGGACCCGCCACCAGACGGCGGCCTCCTCCACCGTCTCGGGGCCCCAGGGAAGCTGCAGCAGGGACAGGGCCACGTTCCGACCGTCGCGGATCAGGTGGACGAAGCGGGCCTCGGGCAGCATGGCGGCGATCGCCGGGATGGCGAAGACATAGGTGGTGGTCTTGTCCGCGTACCGGGACTTGCCCTGCCGACGCGCGTAGAGGCGGTACAGCAGCCGCACCGCATCGGCGAGGTGGGCGGGTCGGGCGCGGTGGAGGCCGTCGGCGACCTCGTCCGCGTTCAGCCGCCACCGGCGGAACCCGGGGCTCGTGAGCAGCAGGCCGACCAGCCGTTCCACGTCGACGGTCGAGCCGGTCTCGACCTCGTGTCGCCGTGCGGCCAGGGCCGGCAGGAAGTGCGATTCGTCGGGGACGGCCACCGCCGGGTGGGCGTCGACCATGGCCCGGAGCATCGTGGTGCCCGAGCGTTCGCAGCCGGTCAGGAACGGGAAGGTCGGAGCCATCGCTGGCCTCCTGCTGCCGGTGCGGCGACGATATGCAGCCCCCGCCCGCGCGCCAGGGCCGGTGGACCGGTGTGCCACCGGCCGGGGCCAGATGCCCGGATGCGAGGACGCGAGGACGGGCGGGGCCGATGGGCCGGTGGCACGCCCCACGGGGCCACGTAGCGTCTGGTGGTCGGACAGGGAGACGGCCATGCACTCGCCGCGGACGCCACTGGACCTCGCCGGGTTCCGACCAGAGGACGGCACCACGCTGCTGCCTCCCGAGGGCGTCGGTCCGGGCCACTGGGTGGGGGCCGCCAGCATCGTGCGGGACGTCGATGGGGACCGGACGCTGCTGGCCTACCGGAACCGTCGCCCGGAAGGACGGGGCCACCGCTGCGTGGTCGCCGAGCTGTCGGACGGCGGCCCGGTCGAGGTGTGGGACATGACCGCCGACACGATCGGCGCCGTGTCGATCGAACGCCCCGCCCTCACGCCCACCCCGGATGGCCGGTGGCGGCTGTACTTCAGCTACGTGGAACCCCGGACGGGCCGCTGGCAGATCGATGTCGTCGACGCGGACGCGCCCGACCGGTTCGATGCCGGCGCCGCCCGTCCCGCGCTGACGGCCGAGGAGACCGGCACCGAGGGGGTCAAGGATCCCTACGTGCTCCACGTCGACGGAATCTGGTTCCTGTTCGTCAACGCCGTCGAGCTGGCCAGCGAGGGGGGGATGGGCCCCCGACACGGCGTCGGCGGCGACGTCGTGCTGCCCACGGGCCTGGCGACCAGCCTCGACGGCCACCACTTCGCCTGGCAGGGGATCGTGCTGCCCGTGGGCCACGGCTGGGACGCCCGCATGGCACGCCTGACCTGCACCCTGCCGCTCGAGCGCGGCCACCTCGGCTTCTACGACGGACGGGCCACGGTCGAGCAGAACTTCGAGGAGCAGCTCGGGCTGGCGTACTCCTACGACCTGCTGCGATGGCTCAAGCTCACACCGCACACACCCTGGCGCCACTCCCCGCACGCCGGCGGGGCCCTGCGCTACCTCGACGCGACCGTCGACGGCGACCAGCTCCGCCTCGTGTACGAGTACGCCCGCCCCGACGGCGGCCACGAGATGCGGGAGAACCGACTGCC
>CAZDIF010000284.1:0-4009 GCA_964505365.1 uncultured Actinomycetota bacterium | reverse complement strand
GCTTCGTCGCCGGCGGCGTGCTGATCGTCAACTACGAGGACTCGTACTCGATCGATCACTGCTTCGGCGACATGGCACTGGAGACCTCGATCGCGATGTTGGATCGGCTGCGGTGAGCATCGCGTCGGGTTGGTCGCCGAGCCTTCGGCAGGACCGTGAGGCCTCGTCGTGGATCTGTCCGCATGCCGGGCAGACCTCGTCCAACCAGCAGACCGGGTCACCCATCGCTGGGCCCTTCGCGACGAAACTCAGCGTGTGGGCAAGTGTAGGTCCGTGTCCCCGAACGCCGCCGCGCCACGTGGCACCATCGAACTGACGGATTCCGCACGTGCCCTGGCCGTGACCACGCTCGACGCCGACGCACTGAGACGCCACCGATGGCGCAACATCGGTCAGGGCGTCCTGCTCCTCGCAGGCATGGGTGGCCTGCTGGGGCTGGTGGCGTGGATCCTGCTGGGGCCTGTCGGGATCGTCTGGCTCGTGGTGCTCGGGACCGTCAGCCTCGGCACGCAGTCCCGGACCTCCCGGGTGCGCGTGCTGCGGGCCCTCCGCGCCCGCCCGCTTCCCTGGCACGCCGCCCCCGCCCTGCACCGGTGGACCGTCGAGCTCGCCCGGCGAGCGGGTCTCCGGGTCGCCCCGACGCTGCACTACGTGCCGTCGAGCACGATGACCGCGCTTGCGGTCGGTGGGCGGGACGACGCGGCGGTTGCGGTCACCGACGGGCTGCTCCGTCGTTGCCCGCCCCGTGAGGTCATCGGCGTGCTCGCCCACGAGATCAGCCACGTCCGCAGCAACGACCTCTGGATCATGGGGTTGTCCGACCTTCTCGGGCGGTTCGCCCAGTCGCTCGCCTGGGTGGGGCTGGTCACGCTCGCCCTCGTGCCGATGACCGCGCGGCCGGGCGAGGTGTTCGTCATCGCCATCGTCCTCGGTGGCCTGCCGACGCTGGTCACGCTGCTCCAGCTGGCCCTCAGCCGGTCGCGCGAGTACGACGCCGACCTGTCGGCGGCGATGCTCACGGGCGACCCCGACGGACTTGCGTCCGCACTCCTGCGGCTGGAGGCGCAGGAGGGGCGGCAGTGGGAGCGGATCCTGCGCCCCGAGGGCCGCGTCCCGGACCTGTCCCTGCTGCGCACCCATCCACGGACGGAGGACCGCGTGCGGCGCCTGCGCGAGCTGCGACGCACGGCCCGCTCGCTGCCCCGCCAGATCGACGACCGGGGGCACGTCGATCCTGCTGCGCTGCCGGGCGCCACCCGGCGACGGCTGCGCGCGTCGCGTTGGCCCCGGCCCTGACCAGGCCCTCCGACCACCACCACGCCGGAGTGGTGCGTACAGCCGCTGGCGGGACGAGGACGGGGCCGCGAGGTCACCGGATGATCGACATGCTCGTCGGCGACCCGCTCCCGCGCATCTGCTGAGCCGGGGCCGTGGCGGCCTACCGCCCGAGGTGGGCGAGCAGGATCCGGGCCGTCGCGAGGTTGGTCGCCAACGGCACGTCGTGGACGTCGCACACCTTCATCAGTGCCTGGATGTCGGGCTCGTGCGGGTGCGGGTTGAGCGGGTCGCGAAGGAACACCACGGCGTCGACCTCCTCGTCGGCGATCCGGCCGCCGATCTGCAGGTCACCGCCGAGCGGTCCGCTGACGTGCAGCTCGACGTCGAGGCCCGTGGCCTCCCGGATGCGGCGGCCCGTGGTGCCGGTCGCCACGAGCGCCAGCCGTTCCAGGGTGTCGCGGTGCTCGACCGCGAGGGCGACCAGCTCGTCCTTCTTCTCGTCGTGTGCGATGAGGGCCAGCCGCAGGGGCCGGTCGGGCTGCACCACGGCTGACCTCTTTCGTGTCGTCCCGGACGTCCGCTGCGTCATGAGAGCACAGCAGCGACGACCGCTGCCAACTCCGGCATGTGCAGGCCGTGACCTGGCCGACAACGGCGGTGTGAGGTCGGACGGGGACCAGGTCTGATCTGAGTGGCTGCGTCGCCATCTCTGGGTGGTGGTCACTCACGACGCCCCCAGGGGCCCACCGTAGGTTCGATCTGTACCCCCCATCACACCGACAGGAGACCCGATGGCGCTGTTCATGGACGTGCACACGATCGACGGAGGCGTCTCCGCGACCGACGTCGCTGAGGCCCACCGCAAGGACCTCGAGACCCAGTCCCGCTACGGCGTCAGCTACCTGCGCTACTGGGTCGACGAGGCGGCCGGAAAGATCTTCTGCCTCGTCGAGGCCGAGGACGCCGAGTCCGCGAGCACCGTCCACCGCGAGGCCCACGGCCTCGTCGCGGACGAGATCTACGGGGTCTCCGAGCACGTGTGACCGCAAGGCGGTTCCGCGATCACCTCGGGGCCGACAACCGAACGAGGAGCGAGCACCATGAACGTGTTCCACCTGAGATCATCGAAGGCCGGCCTCGCCGGCATCGTCACCGCGGCCTTCCTGCTGACGGTGGTCGCGTTCGCGGCCGTGCCGGCAGCCGCGGGGCAGGGCCCGCCCGGGCAGGAGACCGCGCCCCTCGTGCACCTGCCCCCGAACCTCGTGGGCGATCCGGTGCTCGTCGACGGGGCGACCGCACGGTTGCAGCGGCTCGAGACCGAGCTCGTTACCCGGACCGACAGCGCGGAGCTCACGCCCGGGCACGTGGAGACCCTGTGGTGGGTGATCTTCAACAACCCGGAGGAGTGTGCGACGGCCCCATGCGGGCTGGGTGACCTGTTCAATCCGGCGGTCGAGGCCGCCTGCCTCGCCGCCGATGGCGCCATCGCCGGCGGCAACGGGCGGGTCAGCTTCCAGGACCGGCTGAGCATCGGTGAGGTGCGCGACAGCTGCCTGCCCCACTTCGGCGGCACCGACCACGGACTCATCGACCCGCAGGGCGCCGAGGTGCACCTGATGGTCCACGATCACGGTCCCATACAGCCCGGCCTCGTACCGGAGATGCGCAGCACGTTCGCTGGAGGCTGCGACTTCGACGACCCGGACTACCCGCTGGGCACCTTCGGCATCCCGCCGGTGGAGTCGGGCCAGTGCGCCACGATCCAGGCCGCGATCTTCCTCGTCGCGACCACGTAGGAGATGAACTGATGGGTGCGCTGATGGTCACAGTGACAGGAGTGGCGCTCCTGGTGTGGTCGTGGCACACCCGACCGGAGCGGCGGCGAGCGGTTCTCACGCTCGTCGCCGTCGCCGGTCTCGGGTTCCAGGTGCTGCACATCGCCGAGCACGTCGTGCAGTCGGGCGTGTGGGTCACCGCGCCGGATCAGCCACCGTTCCTCACTCCCTGGGCGACGTGGGGGGCCGAGGCGCTCGCGGTGACCGGCCACGCATCCCTCGGTCAGGAGCTCCTGCACCTGGTCGGCAACGCCGTGTTCCTGCTGGGGCTGTCGGCCCTTGCCGCTCTGGTGCGCCCACCAGCCCGAGCAGTGAGGCTGGCACTTGCGTGGCAGGGGGCCCACCTCCTCGAGCACGTCGCGCTGTCGCTCACGACGGCGGTGTGGGGCCGGGCCATCGGCGTGACCACGCTGCTCGGGACGCTGGATGCCGGGCCGACCCTGTGGCGGCTGCGCGTCCTCGCCCACCTGGCGCTGAACACGATCGCATCCGCCTACGCCGCGGTGGGCATCGTCCAGACCCTGCGGGCGAGCACGACGCGGACGGGGGGACAAACCCTCGGGCGGGGACGCTGGGGATCAGGCTCCAGACACGGGGTCACGCGGGTCAGTGGGCACCGCCGCTGATCTCCGTGTTCGTGCCCGTGACGTAGGACGCGTCGTCCGAGCACAGGAAGGCGACGACCGCCGCCACCTCCTCGAGGCTGCCGTACCGGCCGAGCGGTACCTGCGCCAGCATCTGCGCGGCCACCTCGTCCGGTGAGTCCGCGTAGTACGGGCTGTCCGCCTGTGCCTGCAGCTCGACCTGGCGGTCCCACATCGCGCCGGGCCCGATGAAGGCCGGGCTGACGGCGTTGACCCGGATGCCGTGCGGGGCGAGGTCCTTCGCGGCACTGC
>CAZDIF010000283.1:0-4010 GCA_964505365.1 uncultured Actinomycetota bacterium | reverse complement strand
CGAACCGGCGCAGGCGCAGCGAGTTGGTGACCACCGACACGGACGAGAACGCCATCGCGGCACCCGCGATCGTCGGCGACAGCAGCCCGGCGGCGGCCACCGGGATCGCCAGCACGTTGTAGCCGAACGCCCAGAAGAGGTTCTGCACGATCGTGCGGTAGGTCCGCTCCGACAGCGCGATGGCCGTGGCCACGCCGCCGACGTCCGCGCGGACGAGGGTGAGGTCGGCGGACTCGATCGCCACGTCGGTCCCGGACCCCATCGCGATGCCGAGGTCGGCCTGCACCAGCGCCGGCGCGTCGTTGACGCCGTCGCCGACCATGGCGACGCGCTCGCCCGCGTCCTGCAGCCGGGCCACCTCGTCCTGCTTCTCGTCCGGGTGGACCTCGGCGAGCACCCGGTCGATCCCGACCGTGCGGGCGACGGCCTCGGCGGTGCGACGGTTGTCGCCGGTCAGCAGCACGACCGACAGCCCCCGGCGCCGCAGCGCGGCGACGGCCGCCTCGGCGTCGTCCCGGACCAGGTCGGCGACGGCGAGCACCCCACGGGCGGCCCCGTCCCAGCCGACGAGCACGGCCGTGCGGCCGGCGCCCTCCTGCTGGTCCAGTGCCTCGTCGAGCTGGGCCGGTACGGACAGGCCACCGTCGACCAGCAGGCTCCGCCGCCCGACGACCACGTCCCGCCCGGCGACGTCGGCCCGGACCCCGTGGCCGGCGGTGCTGGCGAAGCCGGTGGCCGGGGCCAGCGCGAGGTCGCGCTCCTCGGCGGCCAGCACGATGGCGCGGGCGACCGGGTGCTCGGACCCGAACTCGGCCGCGGCGGCGAGCGCCAGCACCTCGTCGGCGTCCTCGCCCGGCGCGGCGACGACGTCGGCGAGGCGCATCTCGCCGCGGGTCACCGTGCCGGTCTTGTCGAACACGACGGTCGTCACCTGCCGTACCCGCTCGAGCGTCTCGATCGAGCGGATCAGCACGCCGAGGTCCGCCCCGCGGCCCGTGCCGACCATGATCGCGGTCGGCGTGGCCAGGCCGAGGGCGCACGGGCAGGCGATCACGAGCACCGCCACGGCGGCCACGAACCCGGTCGTCGCGGTGCCGCCGACCAGCCACCAGCCGGCGAACGTCAGCGTGGCGATCCCGATCACCGTCGGCACGAACACCGACGCCACCCGGTCGGCCAGCCGCTGCAGGTCGGCCTTGCCCGCCTGGGCACGCTCGACGAGGTGGACGATGCGCGCCAGCGCGGTGTCGGAGCCGACGGCGGTGGCCCGGACGGTCAGCACGCCAGAGGTGTTGACCGCGGCCCCCACGACGGTGTCACCGGCCACCTTCTCCACGGGGACGGACTCGCCGGTCAGCAGCGACTCGTCCACCGCGGAGGCGCCGTCGACGACCTCGCCGTCGACGGGCACGACCTCGCCCGGGCGCACCCGGAACAGGTCGCCGACCACCACCTCGGCGACGGGCACCTCGACCTCCGCGCCGTCGCGGACCACCCGCGCGGTGCGGGCACCCAGCTCGGCCAGGGCGCGCAGCGACTCGCCCGCGCGGCGCTTGGCCCGCGCCTCGAAGTAGCGACCGAGCACGAGGAAGGCGATGATCAGGGCGGCGGACTCGAAGTAGTGCTCGTGCTGGCCGCGCAGCAGCAGGACGACCGACCACGACCAGGCCGACAGCGTGCCCAGCGCGATCAGCGTGTCCATGTTCACCGTCAGGCGGCGGGCGCGCCGGCCGGCCTCGTGGAGGAACGCCCAGCCCGGACCGAACTGCACGACCGTCGCCAGCGCCGCGATCGTCCACGACCGGGTCGTCATCGGCAGCAGGTCGCCCACCGGCGTCATCGCGAGCAGGAGCACGACGAGGCCCAGCGGCCCGGCCACCCACAGGCGTCGCAGCCAGCGGTCGGCCTCCTCGCCCCCGCCGGTCCCGGTGCCGGTGACCGCGTCGGGCGTGTGCTCGGACAGCCCGTAGCCGATGCGTTCGACGGCGGCGTGCAGGTCGCCGACCGCGACGGCGTCCGCCACCGAGACGTGGGCGCGGCCGGTCGCGTAGTTGACCTCGGCCTCCTCGACGCCGTCCTGGCGGTCGAGGATCCGCTGGACGCGCGCGGCGCACGCCCCGCACGTCATCCCGTGGACGTCGAGGTCCAGCTCGCGGACGTGGGCGGACCGGTCGGCCCGGTCGGTGTCAGGGGACGTCATAGCCCTGGTCCTCGATCGCGGTGACCAGCTGCTCGTGGGTCACCGTGCCGTCGTCGTAGGTCACCGTGACGGTGCGCGTGTCGAGGTCGACGGATGCCGACTCGACGCCCTCCATCGGGCCGAGCGCCCCCTCGATCGAGGACACGCAGTGGCCGCAGTGGACCTCGGGCACGGAGATGGTCTCGGTGGTCATGGTGGGGGCTCCGGGAGAGGGGTCGTGGCTGGCACGATACCCCTTGGGGGTATATGCTGCAAGCCGACGAGCGACCGCCTGCGAGGACGACGACATGACCCACCACCACGTGATCCCGGGCTACACCGAGGCCGAGGACAAGGCGAAGGTGCTGCAGCGACTGCGCCGGATCCAGGGGCAGGTCCGCGGCCTCGAGCGCATGGTCCAGGAGGACACCTACTGCATCGACGTGCTGACGCAGGTGTCCGCGGCCACCCGCGCCCTGCAGGGCGTCGCGCTGCTGCTGCTCGACGACCACGTGCGCCACTGCGTCGCCGACGACGTGCGCGACGGGTCCACCGAGAAGGTGGACGAGGCCATGGACGCCATCTCGCGGCTCGTGCGCTCGTAGCCTCGGCCCACCCCGCCGCATTGGGGAGCCTCCCGGGCGACCTCGTACCCTCCTCGGTGTCTCCTCCCGAGACGCTCCCGCCCCCACACACGAGGGATCCCACCATGGCTGAAGTCTCCCAGTTCGTGGACACCATCGACGGCGTCCGCAGCGGCGTCGCCGACGCCATCGCCGCACGGTTCGACTCCGTCGCCGACATCGCCGCCGCCCAGCCTGCCGACCTGCAGGAGGTCAAGGGCGTCGGTCCGGTGCTCGCCGAGCGCATCGTCGAGGCCGCCCGCGCCGAGGCCACGACCTCCGCCACCGCCACCGTGGCCGCCGACACCGCCACACCGGCGGCCGAGCCCACCCGGGACCGGGTCGCACCCAGCGACCTGCCGCCCGTGTTCGAGCGGCTGGCGCTGCTCGTCGGCACCACCGTCGGCTGGACGCTGCGTGCCTACCGCACCGTCGCCCTGCCCGTGACGCGCCTGCTGCACCGGAGCGCCCGGAGCGCCTGAGCCCTACGGCTCCGGGCGGTGCTCGACCTGGAGCCGTGGCGCGTGGGCGGTCGTCGCCGCCCAGTCGGACACCAGTGCGAACCGGGAGCCTCGCACCACGGTCGTCCGGCACTCGACGACGCGGTCGTCGAGCTCGCCGATGCGGTCGATCCGCAGGCACGCCTCGTCGTCGTCGAGGGCGAGCACCTCGACGAGGTCGGCGTCCGGCACGAGGGCGGTGATGGTCTCGCGGCCCCCCGTCAGCCGGACGCCGGCGCGTGCCTCGAGCTCGTCGTACAGGGCCGTACGGGTGAAGTCGGCGTCCAGCAGTGGCTCGCCGAGGTCCGGCGGCAGCCAGACGGTGTCGATCGCCAGCGGCTCGTCGCCGGCGTGGCGCAGGCGTTCGAGGTGGAACAGCGGCGTGCCGATCGGCAGGCCGAACAGCTCGGCCGCCCGCGCGTGTGGGTCCAGCCCCAGCTCGAGCACCACCGAGGTCTGCGCGATGCCCTGTGCCTCCACCTCGCGGAACAGCGAGTACAGCGCACCGGACGGCGGGGCGAACTCCGGCACGCGCACGGTGGACCCGCGACCGCGTTCGCGCTCGATGATGCCGCGGGCCCGCAGGTGCCGGACCGCCTCGCGCACGGTGTGGCGGGACACCTCGTAGTGCTCGACGAGCTCGCGGTCGGTCGGGAAGCGGTCGGCGATCTCGCCGCTGGCGAGGCGGCGTTCGAGGTCCTCGAGCAC
>CAZDIF010000282.1:0-4020 GCA_964505365.1 uncultured Actinomycetota bacterium | reverse complement strand
TGGTGGCTGGTCAGCGAGACCCTCGAGGACCAGAGCATCACGACCCCGGAGGACGCCTGCCTGCCCGGACGGCAGGTCGACGGGCCGTTCACGGCCTACTGCCAGGCGACGGTCATCCAGGAGCACGCGTTGGAGGCCACCGGCGGTCAGACCTTCGCGGAGCTCGACCGGGATGACCCGTTGCGTGAGGTCGCGATGCAGGCGTCGTTCCTGCAGTCGTCGCTGTTCACGTCCATCCTTGCCTTCGGGGTGTCGGCCATGGCGGCCGCCATCGGGATCCTGTTCATCCTGATCGGCCTCGGCATCCGCGACGTCGCACGCCGGGCGGGATGACCCACGGTCTTCCTGCCCGGCGTGGCAGGGGGCAGCCTCCCGTCACGTGCCGACCGGCTTGCGTGCCATGAGGCGTTCGGCGATGCCGGCCCTGCGCCGTTCGTGGTGCGTTGCCTCGAGGCCGGTCTCCAGGACGACGGTGTACGGCTGGCGCAACTGGTGCTCGTGGGCAAGGCGGTAGGTGACCTGGTGCAGCAGCCACTGCACGGCGCGGACCCACCGGTTCGGGCTGCCGACGTGCTCGGCGAGGATGAGGGCGCCGCCGGGGCGCAGCACCCGGGCCATCTCGGCGACGGCCGCTCGGTCGTCGGGAATGCTGCAGAGCGAGTAGGTGCACACGACGGTGTCGAAGCTGGCGTCGTCGAACGGCAGGCGCTGCGCGTCGGCCTCCCGCAGGTCCGCGTCGGGACGCACCTCCGTCGCCCGCTGGCGGGCCCGTGCCAGCATCTCGGTGCTGAGGTCGATGCCGACGAGCCGGACCTCCGGCGGGTAGTACGCCAGGTTGCGGCCGGTGCCCACGGCGACCTCGAGGACGTCCCCTCGGGCCTGGTCGCAGGCCCACTCGCGGTCGCCGACGAAGAGGCGCCGTTCCCAGAACGCCATCTGGCGGTCGAAGGCCTTGGCCTGGCGGTCCCAGACGCGGCGGACCTTCGCGGTCGTGGCGGCGTCGTCGGTCATCGGCCGTCCGCCAGGTCGGCCCGCCGCTGCAGGTACTCGTCCCGGTCGAGTTCGCCGCGCGCGTACCGCAGGTCGAGTTCTCCGGTTGCGGTCGACGGCGTGGTCGGGCGCCCACGGACGAGCCGGAGCGTGGCTGCGACGGCGAGCGCGATCAGGGCGGCCAGGAGCAGCCCGTACAGGACGATGCCGATCCACATCGCGCCGCCCATGCCGCCCATCATGTCCATCCCGTGTGCCATCCGGTCCATTGCTGCTCCAGTCACGGGTTCTTATCCTACGCAATTGTAGTACTACTAATCCATAGTAGTCAACCTGCGCCCTGACGGCCGGGTGGTGGACTACCGGGGGCGGACCGTGAGCCAGCGGGCCACGCGCCATCCGGCCCAGGCCCAGACCCCGACCGGGATGAGCATCCCCACCATCCCAGCGGGCGTCATGCGCGGCCTCGGCGCCATGCCGGAGCCCATCATGCCCGGCATCGAGTCCATCGTGACGAACCGCACCAGCAGGGCGCCAGCGACGAGGGCGACGAGTGCTGCCGCCGACACCGTGATGGCCGTCCGGTCCAGGTCAGCCGGCGCCGGTTCCTGTCCGGTCTCCAGCTGCTCGATGCGAGCGGACAGCTGCTCGGTGCCGCCGAGCGCGGCGGCCACGGGCGAGGCGAACCGATCGACCGGGCTCAGCACCCGCATGAGCGCCGCCGCGAGCGGTTGCGTGCCGGCGCGTTCGACGGCTCGCCGGTCGGCGGCGAGTTCACGATCGAGCAGGTAGTTGTCGGAGAGCTGACGGATCGCTGGCAGGAAGAAGAAGGCCGCGGATGCGGCACGGACGGCGACGAGCTTGAGGGGGTCGAGGTTGCGGGCGTGGTAGCTCTCGTGTTCGAGGATGGCCCGCAGTTGTGCCGGGGTCGACCGGTCGACGAGGCCGCGCGACAGGACGACCCGGGGCTGCAGGAATCCGTAGGTGAAGGCGAACGCCGGCTCGGCGTCGACGAGGTCGACGCGCCGGCCGATCTTCATCCTCGAAGCCACGGTCGCGACCGGGCCGGATGGTTCGAGCCGACGATCGCGCACCTGTCGGGCGAGCCGTTCGGTCGCCACGAGCTGGCGGTGTACCGAGTGCAGTCCGCGGGCGGCGACGGCCAGGCCGAGCAGGCCCATGGCCACGGCGGCCACCAGGCCAGCGTCCATCCCGCCAGCCCCGTTCAGCAGCAGGCGGTGGGCGGCGAACATCAACGCGCCGCAGCTGGCCGTGCCCAGGACCAGCTGGCCGACCCCTGCCAGCGTTGCCGCGGCGACGAACGTCCGGTTGGCGCGGTCCGCCCTCATCCCGGTTCCTGCTCGAGCACACGCGTCAACCGGGCCCGCAGGTCGGCGTCATCACTGACCTGGTCCACGAAGGAGGCCAGCGCCTCGTCGCCGAACTCGGACACGACCTGGCGCACGGCCACCGACGCGATGTCGGAGGCCACGGGCCAGTAACGGTGGGCGCGACCGGCCCTGTCACGCGCGGCCAGCCCCTTGTCCGCCAGCCTGGCCAGCGTGGTCATCACGGTCGTGTAGGCCAGCGGCTCGGCGCGGTGACCGTTCACCGTCGACAGCACCTCGCGAACGGTCAGCGGTTCGTCCGACTGCCAGAGCACACCCATCAGCTCCCGCTCGAGTGGTCCGAGTGGATCCGCTCCTGTTGTCGTTCGCCACTGCGCCATGCAACCTACTATCCAAGGGTAGTTGTTAGGTTATCCAGTACTGCGGCATCCCGGAAGGGGCCATCCACGGCACGCCGAGTAGACTACGCCCGCGTAGTAGTTCTCCTGCCGTACTCCGCGAGGGACGCCGCTTGCTGTCACGCCTGCTCCGACCCGTGCTCGGGTTGCTCCTGGTTGCCGGGGTCCTGACCGGGTGCGGGTCCGGTGACGGCGGCTCCGTGGCGGGTGGCCTGCCGTCGGAAGGCCATGTCCATGCCCTGCGGGCCGCTGAGGATGGGAGCCTGCTGCTGGGGCTGCATGGTGCCCTGTGGCGCAGCGACGACGGCCGGGACTGGGAGGCACTGGGCCTGGAGGGCCAGGACGCCATGGCCCTGGGCGTGGCCGTCGAGGGGGCGCCGCTGCTGGTCGGAGGCCACAACGTGCTGGCACGCAGCACGGACGGCGGGGTGTCGTTCGAGGATCTGTCTCCGGCCCTGCCGTCGCTGGACATCCACGCACTCGCCCAGGACCCTGCCAACCCCGATCGGGTCTATGCGTTCGTGGTCGGGCACGGCCTGTACGTCAGTGCGGATGCGGGTGACACCTGGACGGCAGGCGCATCGGTGGGGGACCAGCTGCCTGGCGACGTCGCCACCATGAGCGTGGCGCCGGACGACGGGGACACGGTGCTGGTGGGCAGTCCCGGCGTGGGCGTGCTGCGGTCGACCGACGGTGGGTCGACGTTCGTGCGGGTCTTCGACATGGGCACGATCGGGCTGGCGCATGGCTCGGTTGGCCGCGTGGTCGCCGCCACCGTCGGGGGCGTGGAGGCCTCCGATGACGGGGGCGAGAACTGGGAGGTCCTGGTGCCGGTCGATGAGCTGGACGGGCAGGCGATCGCGGTTGCCGTGGGGGCGGACGGCACCGCCTGGGTGGTCACCGACGAGGCCCGGGTGCTGTACCGGGTCGGTGGCGACGGGTCGGTCGAGGAGGTCGCGCGTGCCTGACCGTGTCCGGGCATCGAGGCGGGGCATCGCGGCACAGGCGCCGCGACTGTCGGTTCCCGGGTTCGGGCACGTCCGTGTGGACCCGACGGACCGCCACCGCGTCCTGACCGTCCTGGCGGTGGTTGGTCTGTTCGCCGCTGTCCTGCTTGCGGTCTACGGGATGCCTCCGGTGGACCTGCACGGTCCGACGCACTGGGTCGGGATCATGGGACCGACCTGCGGGATGACCCGCGGGGTCGCGGCCACCGTCAGCGGCGACCTCGCGCGGGCCGTGGCCTACAACCCGGCCAGTCCACTGCTGGTGGGTGGCGCGGT
>CAZDIF010000281.1:0-4026 GCA_964505365.1 uncultured Actinomycetota bacterium | reverse complement strand
CAAACACGTCCGAGTCTAGGTGGCCGGCGCCGACCCGGTCCAACCCACATCAGGCAGTCGCCGGTGGCGCGGACCGAGGCCCTCCAGGGCCGAGGGAGCACGCACGGCGCGTCAGGCGACAGGTGCCAGTCGTTGCAAGGTGTTGACGATGACGTCGTGGGCGTCGCGCGGATCGCGGTCGGTGAGGTGGGCCATGAGCTTGAGCACCAGCTCCATCAGCCACCGGTACGGCATGCCGTACTCCGTGCACACGTGCATGACGGTCGGCGAACCGACGACGTGCGAGAACCACCGCCCCAGCGTGTAGTAGCCGCCGATGCGGCGGCGCAGCTCGCGGTCGTAGGCGTCCAGCGTCGCGGTCCGCCGGGTCGAGAAGGCCCGGTCGATGACGTCGGCGGCCAGGCGCCCCGCCTCCATCGCGTAGCTGATGCCCTCGCCGTTGAAGGGGTTGACCATCCCGCCGGAGTCGCCGACGAGCAGCAGTCCCTTGTGGTGGAGGGGCGTGCGGTTGAAGCCCATGGGGATGGGGCTGGTGCGCAGCCGCCCCCCGACCTGGTTGTCCGGGGTGGTGCCCCACGTGTCGGCCATGCCGCCCGCCCACGACGCGAGCATGTTCCGGTAGTTGGTCCGCCGGAAGTCCCGCGAGGTGTTGAGCAGGCCGAGCCCGACGTTGAGCAGTCCGTCGTCGAGCGGGAACACCCAGCCGTAGCCGGACAGCAGGGTGCCGTCGGCGTCGGTGAGGTCGAGGAACGACGACATCCACGGGTCATCGGCGCGGTTCGACCGCCAGTAGCCGCGGGCGGCCACGGCCATCGGGCGGTCGGTGCGCCGGTGCAGGCCGGCGGCGATCCCGAGCTTCGAGGACGCGCCGTCGGACGCGATGACGACGGGGGCGCGGACCTCGCCGACCTCCCCGTCCTCGCCGCGCCACGTGATCCCGGCGACCCGGTCCTGCGTACGCGGGTCACGCCACCGCAGGCCGGTGGCGGTCACGCCCTCCCACAGCATGGCGCCGTCCTTGACCGCGGTCCGGGCGATCGTCTCGTCGAACACCATCCGGGTGGCGGTGCCGCCCCACGACGGCCAGTCGTCGAGCTCGGGCCAGGGCAGCTCCATGACGGTGTGGCCGCCGTGGATGCGCAGGCCCCCCTGGGTGGCGAAGCCCGGGGCACGGCCGTGTGCCTCGTCGTCGAGGCCGAGCAGCAGCATCTCGTGGATGACCCGGGGCGTCAGGCCGTCGCCGCAGACCTTGTCGCGCGGGAAGTGGTCCTTCTCGACCAGCAGCACGTCGTAGCCCGCGCGTGCCAGCCAGGCGGCCGAGCTGGCCCCGCCGGGCCCGGCGCCCACCACGACGACGTCGACGTCGGTGACGCGATCTCGCATGGCGACGATGGGCTCCTGGTCGGCTCGGGCGACCCGCGACGGGGCGGAGGGGAGTCTACGGCGCGCCCGTGGTGCCCTCGTCGGCCGGCCCGGACCGGCTGGCCGGGTCCTGCAGGCGCCGGAGTCCGTCGGCGAGGTCGTCGCTGGTCACCGTGACGGCCGGGGCCGGCGGTGGGGGCACGCGCGCGTCACCGTGGTCGGTCACCTCCGCGCGCAGGAGGAGCGATCCGGGAGTGTCCTGCCCGTCGGCGCGAGCGGCCGCGGCGAGGTCGGCGGTGACCTCCTGCACGAGCCCGTCGACCGTCACGACCTCGGCCGTGACCTCGGTCGGCAGGAGGCGGAGGCCCTCGTCGAAACGTTCGGCGGTGATCCCGGCGGCGCCCAGTCCGCCGCTGCCGAGCGTGCGCAACAGGTCGTGCACCCGCAGCCGCACGGTGGTGACCTGCTCGTCGCCACGCTGCTCGGTGTCGACGACCTCGAGGTGGTCGAGCAGGGCGGCGTGGGCATCCGGCTCGTCGCTGCCCTCGCCGTCCGGGGACGTGGCAAGGTCGGCGGGGTCGAAGGACCCCTCGACCAGGATCCACTCGCTGGCGAAGACGGCGTGGATGGCCTCGACCACGGACGGCGGCTGTTCGGTCTGCACGGCGAGGGCCAGCAGCCGGGCCTCGCGCTCGGCCGAGCCCCACGAGGCCAGCGGCCCGTCGTCCAGCCGCAGGCGCACGTGGGTCTGCTCGTCGCCGCGCCGCCACAACTGCAGCACCGGGTCGCCGCCCAGCAGGCTGACGTCGGTGACGTGGACGTCGCCGTCGACGATCCCCGACACCGCCAGCACGTCCAGCCGGGCCGCGACTCCGCTGGTGTCGACGTCGAGCGCGTCGAGCGCCTCGCGGTCGGCCTCGATGACGACCGTGTACGCGTGGGAGCCGCGGAGGGTGTCGCGCACGCTGGCAAGCAGGGCCTCCTCCGGGGTGGCCGGCTGGTCGGCGGTGCAGGCCGCGAGGACGAGCACGGCCGCCAGCACCAGCGCCCACGCCCGGCGACCACGACGGACGATGCTCGGGGGAGCCATCAGCCGACCCGCCGACCGCGGTGGACCGCGACGATGCCCCCGGACAGGTCCTTGACCTCGACCTCGCCCCAGCCAGCGTCACGCAGCCAGCCGGCGACCACGGCGCGGTCGGGCCACTGCTGGATCGATTCGGCCAGGTACGTGTACGCGGGACCGTCGGAGGAGACGAGGCGGGCGAGGCGGGGCAGCGCGCCCACCAGGTACTCGAGGTAGATGCGGCGGAACAGCGGTGCGGTGGGGGCCGCGAACTCGCACACCACCAGCACGCCGCCCGCCCGCGTGACGCGGGCGAACTCGGCCAGCGCCCGCCGCGGGTCGGGGATGTTGCGCAGCCCGAACGAGATCGTGACGGCGTCGAACGAGGCGTCCGGGAACGGCAGCGCCTGCGCGTCCCCGTTGACCCAGGTCACGTCGGGGATCCCGCGGCCGGCGCCCTCGGCCAGCATGTTCCACGACAGGTCCAGCGCGGTGACCGAGCTGGCGCCGGCGGCGATCAACTCCCGGGCGACGTTGCCGGGTCCCGAGGCGACGTCGAGCACGTCGTGCCCCGCGGGCGCCGCCGCCCGGGCGACCACCCGCCGCCAGTGGGCGTCCTGGCCCAGCGACAGCACGGCGTTGGCGAGGTCGTACCGTGGCGCGACACGGTCGAACATCGCCTGCACCAGCGCGACGTCCTTGCCCTCGCGGCCGGCCGCGGGCAGGACGGCCGTTTCGGGCGCTGAGGAGGACACGCGCGTTCCTTGGCTCGCATCGGTTCAGGTGTGCCGTCGACGTGCCGATAGTGACCACACACGTCCCAACGGCCCGAGGCTACCCGTGGCCGACTCCCCCGCCGTCCGCCAAGGAACCGACGTGCGTACCGCCTACTGCATGACCTGCGACGAGCAGGTCCACGAGACCCCCAGCGGCACCTGCCCCGCCGGGCACCCCCTCGCGGGCTCCGAGGACACCGGTCCCGAGCCCTGGGTGGGGTTTGCCGCCAGCGCCGCCGGCGCTGCCGCCACCAGCCGTCCCGCCGAGCGGGCCGCCGACTCGTCGCCCGCGCCGCGATACCGCTCCGTCGACGTGGCCGGCCTGCAGGAGGCGCCGGTCTCCCACGGTGTGAACGGGAACGGCAACGGGCAGCACGCCCCCGAGGTGACCTCGCCGGCCCCGCCCGCGCCCGAGCCGCGGCGCGAGCCGCCCGTCGGGGACGCCAGCGACGAACTCGCCTCCATGCTGGCCGACGCGTTCGACCAGGTCGAGCCCCCGACCGAGGACGCGCCAGGACCCGACGCCGTCGTCGACGACGCCCCGCACGTCCCAGACGTCCCGGCGCCGGCCGACGTGCCCGAGCCGCCCGCCACTCCCACGGGCGCCTCGGACGCGCCGCCGGCCCGGGACTGGGACGACCTGGCAACGCTGGCCGCCGAGCTGGAGCTCGAGGACCGGGGCGAGACCCCCAAGCCCGAGCCACGGGACGTCCCGGCGGCCGAGGTCGCCGACGAGCCGGCCGCGCCAGTGAACGAGGCACCCACGGCGCCACCCCCACCGCCCGCGGGACCGCCGTTGTCACAGGAGCCGCCGCCCGCCGA
>CAZDIF010000280.1:0-4033 GCA_964505365.1 uncultured Actinomycetota bacterium | reverse complement strand
ATGCAATCGTTTGTTACTCTTGCAACGATAGGAACGTGGCGGCCACATGTCAAGCGGGGAGCAGGGTCATGGCAGAAGTGATGACGACGACCGCGCAGCAGTCGGACGAGGCGGCACCACGACTCTCCCCCAAGGTGCGTCGCCTGCTGCACGAGCACGACCTGCAGGCCGGCGCCGTGGCGGGGACCGGTCGCGGCGGGCGGGTCACCCCGCACGACGTCCTGGGGGCCGCAGGCGTGCCGCGTCAGACGGCACGGGCGGGACGTGGGGCAGCACGTCGCAGCGTCCTCGCCTCCCCACTGGCGCGTCGCCTGCTTCGTGACGCCGGTCTCGACCTCCCCGCAGCCGCACGGGCCAACGGCTACCAGCGCATCACCCGCGCGGACGCCGAACGCCTCATCGACGAGCTCTCGGTCGAGACCGACGTGGACAGCCCACTCGCGACGCCGGCGCGAGCCGACGCCGTCGCCGCGGTGGAGGCCGACATCGGACGCCTCCTGGCCGCACTGGCCGCCGGCGACGACGCCTTCCGCTCGCACAACGGCTTCGAGCTGACCGTCGAGGTGGCGGTCGCAAGCGCCGTGGCCGCGGTGCTGGTCAGGCGACCGGAACTGGCCGGCGGCCCCACGACCGAGGCCGGCGCGCCCGGCCCCGCCTCCCCGGGCATCAGCATCGGCTTCGTCACGACCCGGCCGGACGAACCGGCGCTCGCGGTGGTGCCCGACGCCCAGTACCTCACCGTCGCCGGGCTCGCGCGGCGCGCCCGGGCCGCGGCGGGGGCGGCGGCGGAACGCAGCCGCAGCGGCGAGCAGTCGTCAACCGGTGCCACCGAACCCACCGTTGTGGTGGCGAGCGGCGACGTCGCCTCGGGCGGGATCGCCCCGGCCAGCGGCCTCGGCCTGCTGACGGTCGAGACCGCCACGCCCCGACGGGTCGCGGGCACCGACGAGCTCGGCCACGAGCTGGTGCGGACCCGGCCCCACGCGACGCTGCGGCTCCACCACCACGGCGACGGGACCACCCACGAGGCAGCCGTGGCCCTCCTCGAGGAGCTGGGCGCGGCGATGACGGCGTGGTCGCTGCCGGTCGGCCCGTGACCGCAGGGCGGCCGGACGACGAGGAGCAGCCTGCGACACGGCACGCATCGGTGCTCGCAGCCCTCGCAGGCGCGGTGGCCGACGCCAGCCGCGCGGAGGCGGACGAGGTCGCTGCCCGGCTACGACCCATCACGTCGCTGACTCGATTCGGGGCCGGGGACGTGCTCGTCGAGCAGCACGCCGTCGCCACCGACCTCCACGTCCTGGTCGAGGGGAGCATCACCTACACCCACGCGGTCGACGAGGACCTCCACGAGACCGTCACGATCGACCAGCTGCCGTGGATCCCGATCGGGTGGAGCGGGCTCAACCTACGACGCCACCGGGTGACCGCCACGGCCGCCAGCGACGGCCTGCTGCTCAGCCTCCCCTTCGCCGCGTTCGACGAGCTGGCTCGCAGTGACCCCCGGGTCTGGGCGGCTCTGATCGAGTTCGCGCTGAGGACCGCCGCCCCATCGCTGTGGCGGGTGCGTGGCGTGCCGCTGCCCGCGACGGACGTGCCGGCCCCGCTCGACGAGCTCACCGCCACCTCCATGGCGCCCAGCGAGGTCCGGGAGATGTACGACCAGTCGGCGTCCCTCGGCGCGCTACCGCCCGCGTGCAGGGCCTGGCTGGCGGAGCACACGCACGTGCACATCGCCGAGCCGGGCACGACCGTGGTGCACGAGGGCCAACCCAGCGACGGCCTGTGGCTGCTGTACAACGGCCGCGTGCGGATGACGTTCGATCTTGCGGGCGAGGACGATGCGACCGACGTCCGCACCAGGCAGGCGGTCCGGTCCGCCGTGCGCCCCGGCACGCTGCTGGCGATCACCGGTCCCACCCGCGGCATCCCGGCACCCTTCGACGTCACCACGACCCGCGTCACCCGCCTGGCACACGTCTCCCAGTCGGCGATGGCCGACCTCCACGAGCAGCAGCCGGCGTGGGCCGGCGCACTGCTCGGCCAGGAGCTGTGGCAGCTCCGCAACTGGCTGACGTGGACCCGGAGCCGCTTCGGCACGGACCCCGAGCAGGACGGCATCGCGTCCGTCGAGCACCTCGTCGCCGACAGCAGCCCCACGCTGCCGGTCAACTCGTCGCTGTACGGCGTGCCGTACCTGCTGCGCAACCGGCTGACCCGCGAGGACGGGTTCCGCCGCCTGTACAGCGCCCACATCCACGGCCGGTCGGCGGAGCGGGCGGTGGCCAGCACGGCCCTGGACCTGCTGCGCGACCTCGAACGGGGCCACCGCTTCTTCGCCGGCCTGCAATCCACCTACGACGCCGTCATCGCCAGTGGGGCGCTTCCTCCCCGGGAGCGGCGACGCGTGGCGAACCGGCACTTCCGCGACGCCCTGCACCACGTCCCGTACGTGATCGACGGCCTCGACAACCTGCCCGACGACCCGAACTTCATCCTCGTCTACAACCACATGGCCTACGCCCCGGACTCGGTCCTGCCCAACGGGTTCCTGTTCAACCCTGACTCCCACTTCATCAGCAGCCTCCTGCTGGAGCCGACCTACGGCGACGGACTGCGGGTGGCGAGGATGAACGCGGCGACCGAGTTCTGGCGAGCCGACTACTACGACCGCCTCGGGCACATCGCCGTGGCGACGCCCGAGTCGGGCTGGATCGAGGAGACGCCTGAGGAGAAGGCGGCCCGCAAGCAGCAGTTCCTCGACGACTGCGCCGCGGTGCTCGCGAGCGGACAACCGTTCAGCATCGCACCGGAGGGCACGATCACCCAGGAGGACAGCGCCACCGAGCGGTCGCCGGGCCCGTTCAAGCCCGGCGCGTTCCTCATGAGCGAGCAGCTGCCGAGCAGGCCACGAATCCTGCCGGTCGCGCTCGCGAACTTCGACGAGCCCGCCCACAGCGCGGTGTTCTCCTGCGTGGTCAAGCCCCCGTTCAGCATGGCGGAGCGGGACGTCGACGTCACCGACCCGGCCGCGATGGACGCGTTCCTCGACGACTACCGCCGCGAGTTCCGCACCCATGTCGAGGAGGCCATCGCGTTGGCCGAGGACGCCGTGCGGCCGGATGCCGAGCTGGGTGGCGTGGTGACCAACCTCGGCGCCGTCGACGTGGTCCACGAGGAGTTCGAGCACGACGTCCGGGCGCTCGAACTGCGGCCGGCGCCACCGAGCCCGGACGCGGGCGCAACGGTCTTCTACGGTTCGTCGACCTTCCGCCTCTGGCGTGGGCTCGGTGACGACGTCGGCGTGCCCCGCGCCGTGAACCTGGCCTTCGGCGGGTCGACCCTGGACGCGTGCCGGCTGTACTTCGAACGGCTCGTGGTGCCCCACCGACCCCGGCGGCTGGTCCTCTACGCCGGGGACAACGACCTCGGTCGCGGGGAGTCCGTCGAGCACGTCATCGACCTCTTCGGCCAGTTCGCCGACCTGGTGCAGGCCCAGTGCCCGACCGCCCGGTGCTGGTTCGTGTCGATCAAGCCGAGCCCCAGCCGGGAGGGGTTCAGCGAGGCCATCCGCAGCGCCAACCGCGGCGTCGGGGCGACCATCGACCAGCGGGACCAGTGGAGCTACGTCGACTGGTACCCGCACCTGGTCGACGACGAGGGCCGGGCCGATCCGGCCCTGTTCGAACCCGATGGACTCCACGTCAACGCCGAGGCGTATGCACGGCTGGCCCGCCTCCTGCGAGAGGAGCTCCGGGAGACGCCGCCCACCCTCACCCTGGAGTGACTCGCCGTGGGACTGGGCACGTCCCGGTCGACGGCAGACCACGTTCAGGAACGGAAGCCCGATGACCGTTGCAGCCACCACCGCCACGCCGCGACTGGCCGGACGCCGCCTGCTGGTGACCGGCGCCTCGTCCGGCATCGGGCGGGCCGTTGCGACCGCGGCCGCCGAGGAGGGAGCGTCGACCGCACTGCTGGCCCGCAGCGAGGACGAGCTGCAGGAGCTGGCCGGGCTGCTGCCCGGGGACCA
>CAZDIF010000279.1:2846-4033 GCA_964505365.1 uncultured Actinomycetota bacterium | reverse complement strand
GGGAAGGCGTAGTTCTCGAGCACGACCTGGTGGATGATCCCGCTGCCGGGCTTCCAGAACCCCATGCCGTACCGCTGGCCGGCGGAGCGCAGGAAGTCGTAGACCTCGCGGTTGGCGTCGTTGGCGATGGTCAGGTCGGCGTCCGCCCCCACGTGGGCCTGGATGAGGTGGTCGCAGTGGATGGTCGTCGGGACGGCCACCTCGTCACGCCCGGCGAGCATGAACTGCAACACCGCCATCTGGGCGGTGGCGTCCTGCATGGCCACCCGGTCGGGCCGGTAGTCGGTGTAGTCCTCGCCGCGGGACAACCCGGCACCCTCGGGGTCGTCGAGGTGGGCGAACAGGACCTTCTCGGCGTAGGTCAGCGGCCGGCCGTACCGCTCGCGGGCCAGCGCGACGCGGTCCTCGTACTTCGCGTAGGCGGCCTCGACCAGCGACAGCGGGGTGGAGGCGGCGGGATGACGGGGGTCGCTCATCAGGCGTTCCTTCGTGGCTCGGTCGGAGGGTAGACGGGGGAGGGGTCGGGCTCGTCGGCCGGGGTGACCGCGCGCAGCTCCGCCAGCGCGCGGGTGATGGCCAGCGCCCCGCGGTCCTTGACGCGGCGGGCGACGGCGGGCTGGGTGACCCCGAGGGCCTCGGCGATGTCGACCTGGCGCTCGCCGTCGAGCAGCCCCAGCAGGGCCCGGCGATCGCTGGCGTCCATCCGGGCCAGCAGCTGGTCCTGCAGCAGCAGGTGGGCGGACGCCGCCGCGGCCAGCATGGGGTCGTCGCTGCGCAGCACCGTGCGCAGGCTCGGCGGCCACTTGGCGCGGTCGGGCAGCTCCTGCGCCGCCCGGCGGGCATCGTGCGCGTGCCACCAGGCCGTGCCGGTCGGCCCCTGGCCCGGCGTGGTGGTCGAGGTGCCCTGGCCGATCCCGATGCGCAGGTCGACCGGCTCGTCCTCGTCGTCGTCGGTCGGCAGCACCAGGCCGCGGGCCGCCAGGCGGAGGCGCAGCGCCGCCTCGCAGGCCGCGCCGAGGGTGTCCGCGGCCCCGTGGAACTCGTCGCGGACCACCAGCCGAAGCGGCGTCGGCAACGCGATCCGGGCGTTGACGTCCTCGAGGATCCCCGCGAGGCCGCCCAGCAGCCGCGACTCGTCGGTGATGCGGCGCGAGGCCACGACGTCACCCACGAGGACGAACACCGGG
>CAZDIF010000279.1:0-2746 GCA_964505365.1 uncultured Actinomycetota bacterium | reverse complement strand
CACCCCCGCCACGGGTGCAGGCGGTCCACGACCACCCGGAGCACCTCGTGCTCGGCACCTCCATGGTCCCGCCGTTCCCCGACGGCCACGAGGTGCTGCACGTCGCGATGGGCTGCTTCTGGGGCGCCGAGCGCATCTTCTGGCGCCTGCCCGGCGTGCACACCACCGCCGCCGGCTACATGGGCGGGTTCACGCCCCACCCGACCTACGAGGAGACCTGCACCGGCCGCACCGGCCACACCGAGTCGGTGATCGTCGTCCACGACCCGGCCGCGGTGGACCTCGACGTGCTGTTCAAGGCCTTCTGGGAGAACCACGACCCGACCCAGGTCCACGGCCAGGGCAACGACATCGGCACCCAGTACCGCTCGGCGATCTACCCGACCACCGACGCCCAGCTGCAGGCGGCCCTCCAGTCCCGGGACCGCTACCAGGCCGCACTCGCCGACGCCGGCCACGGCGAGATCGCCACCGAGATCGTCCCCGCCGAGGACGCCGGCGACGGCACGTTCTACTGGGCCGAGGACTACCACCAGCAGTACCTCGAGAAGAACCCCGCCGGCTACTGCAACCACGGCTTCTGCCAGGTCGCATACGAGGGAGACCGATGAGCTGGACCACCGCCGACATCCCACCGCAGGACGGCCGCGTGGCCGTCGTGACGGGCGCCAACGGCGGGCTCGGGCTGGAGACGGCCCGGGCGCTGGCCGCCGCGGGCGCGCACGTCGTCATGGCCGCCCGCAACCAGGACAAGGCCGCCGCGGCCCACGACGACATCGTCGCAACCGTGCCGGAGGCCTCACTGGAGGTGGTGCCGCTGGACCTCGCGTCGCTGGCCTCGGTGGCGGAGGCGGCCGGCCGGATCCTCGACGTCCACGACCGCGTCGACCTCCTGGTCAACAACGCCGGCCTCATGGCCCAGCCGGAGCGGCGCACCGAGGACGGCTTCGAGATGCAACTGGGGGTCAACCACCTCGGCCACTGGGCGCTGACGGCCCGCCTGCTGCCGGCGGTCCTGGCGGCCGACGGTGCGCGCGTGGTCAGCGTGTCGAGCACCGCCCACCACATGGGCTGGGTGCTGGACCCGGCCAACCCGCACCTCGACGGCCGCTACGGGCCGTGGCGCGCCTACGGCCAGTCCAAGCTGGCGAACCTGCACTTCGCAGTCGGGCTCGACCGTGCGTTCCGCCGGGCCGGGGCCCGTGCGGCCAGCCTCGCCGCCCACCCGGGCCTGACCAACAGCGACCTGCAGGCCCGCAGCGTGCGCGAGAACGACGGCCCCCTCACCCGGTTCTTCCACGGGGCCACGAGCTCGGCCGGCATGTCGCCCGCCCGCGGCGCCCTCTCGCAGCTGCGCGCGGCCACCGACCCCACGGCCCGGGGCGGCGAGTTCTACGGTCCGCTCTGGGTCAACGCCGGACCGCCAGTGAGAAAGCCCCTGCTCCGCCGGTTCGACCTCGACCGGGGCATCCGGCGCCTCTGGGAGGTCTCCGAGCGCGAGACCGGGTTGGCCCTGGACGTCGAGGCGGCGCTGGCCGCCGCCCGCTGACGGCGTCGGCTCAGGCCTCGTCCTCGTCCTCGTCGTCCTCGCCCTCCCAGGCGCGGTCCTGTTCCTCCCAGGCCTCGTTGCGGGCCTCGGCGAGCTCCCGCCAGTTCTCGGCGTCCTCGCGCGTCGGGTAGGGACCGAGGCGGTCCAGGGCGCGGCAGGCCTCGCCCTCGGGCTCGGCCCGGCCGTGCCGTTGGCACCAGTACCAGGACATCGACAGGCTCCCGTGGCGGTCGTCCCTTCACGCTACCGCGATCCGTACCCTGCGAGGCTGCGACCCGGCCACGCCCGGTCGCGACCAGTCCCCGTCCCCGAGGTGTCGACCGTGCGCGTGAAGCGACGCAACCCCGACCGCACCGACGACCTGACCGGACCGCTCACCGTTTCGCAGGTGCTCGAGCGCCTGGACGTCAACCCGCACACGGTGCTGGTGATCCACGACGGCGAGCTCGTCACCGCGGATGCCGAGCTGCCCGACGACGCCGAGGTGGAGGTCCGGCCCGTGATCTCCGGCGGGGCCGGCGGCCCCACCTGCGTCGTGTGCCGTGGCCCGGCCGTCATCGAGGAGCCACGCCACCGGTCGGCGTGGTGCGGGCCGCACTTCCTCGACCACGTCCACGGGCAGGTCCGCAAGGCCATCGACGCGCCCCGGACCAAGGAGTGGGGCGGCGACCATCGCGACGGGCGCATGTTCAGCTACGCCGACCGGATCCTCGTGGCCGTCTCGGGCGGCAAGGACTCCCTGGCGCTGTGGCACGTGCTGCTGCAGATGGGCTACCGCGCCGACGGCCTGTACGTGGGGCTCGGCATCGGTGGCTACTCCCACCGGTCCGCCGAGGTGTGCCGCGAGTTCGCCCGTCGCCACGCCGAGCCCCGCGGCGCACGCCTGCTCGAGGTCGACCTCGCCGACGAGTACGGCTACACGATCCCGTCCGGGTCCCGGGCCGCCGACCGGCCGACCTGCGGCGTGTGCGGCCTGTCGAAGCGCTACGTGTTCAACCGCGTCGCCGTCGACGAGGGCTACGACGTGATGGCGACCGGCCACAACCTCGACGACGAGGCGGCGACGCTGCTGGGCAACACCGTGCGCTGGCAGGACCACTTCCTCGACCGGCAGCGTCCCGTGCTGCCCGCCACCGGCAGCAACCAGGTCCGCAAGGTCAAGCCGCTGTACCGGCTGTCCGAGCGCGAGATGGCCGC
>CAZDIF010000278.1:0-4069 GCA_964505365.1 uncultured Actinomycetota bacterium | reverse complement strand
CCATCCGCGTGTCGCTGTCGGCCGACCCGATCGAGGAGGTCAAGGCCGGCATCCTGATGCTCGAGTCGCTGCACCTGCGCGAGCGCGGCCTCGACGTCGTCTCGTGCCCCTCCTGCGGCCGGGCCCAGGTCGACGTGTGGAAGCTGGCCGAGGACGTGCAGGCCGGCCTCGACGGCCAGATCGACGTCCCGATGCGGGTCGCCGTCATGGGGTGCGTCGTGAACGGCCCGGGGGAGGCGCGCGAGGCCGACATCGGCGTCGCCGCCGGCAACGGCAAGGGCCAGATCATCCGCCGGGGCGAGACCATCGCCACCGTGCAGGAGTCCGACATCGTCGAGGCCCTCGTCCACTTCGCCAAGGAGCTGCAGGACGAGGTCCGCGCCGAGCGCGGCGAGGGCACGCCTGAGGTACTTGCCTGAGCTTCGCTCAGGCGCGCCGTGCGTGCTCGCCGCTGCGCGGCTCCGCGACACCGGCGACGGTCCTCGCCTGAGCTTCGCTCAGGCCGCGAGCAGGCCCACGCCCAGGGTGACCACGGCCACGGCCAGCAGCGCGGCTCCGGCCCAGAGCAGGACGATCCAGCGGTTCGGCTGGTGCACGTCGCGGCCCATGGACGAGAAGAAGAAGCCCGCGGACATCAGGATCGCCGACACCGCCACGCCGCTGCGGGCCAGCCACGCCCAGCCCCCCGTCAGCGTCGTGGCGTCGGCCAGGATCGCGGCGACCAGCCCGAGCGTCACGAGCACGCCAGCGTGCGCGTGGCCCGCACGGGCGAAGGCCTGTTGGAACGGGGTCATCGGCACCGACCCGCGCACGACGCGCAGCAGGAAGGTCCCGCCGAACTCGATCGTCGTGATCGCCAGCAGGACGACGCCGGCCAGCGTGCGGACGCTCTCGGAGAGGGGCAGCAGGGGCTCCATCGGGACACCTCGTCGCATGGATAGTGATACTGTCTGAAACGGATAGTGCTACTATCCAACATGCCTGTCAAGTCCCGACACCGACCGGAGGCCGACACGTGCGCATGGCGGAGCTGTCGGAGCGCAGCGGCGTTCCCGTCGCCACCATCAAGTACTACCGCCGTGAGGGCCTGCTCCCGCCCGGTGAGGCCACGGCGGCGAACCAGGCCCGGTACGGCCAGGAGCACGTGGACCGCCTCCGGCTCGTGCGCGCCCTGCGCGACGTGGCCGGGCTGCCCGTCGCCGCGATCCGCGAGGTCGTGGCCGCCGTGGACGATCCGGCTCGCAGCCTCCACGACGCCGTCGGCGCGGCCCACCGGGCCCTCGATCCGAGCGGTGACGACGTGGCGGAGGACGCCCTCGCGCGCGTCGATGCCGTGGTCGAGCGGGCGGGGTGGCAGGTCAGCGACACGGCGCCGGCGCGGCGCTCGCTGGCCCGCGCGCTGCAGGCCCTGGACACGCTGGACGTGCCCGCCGGCCCGGAGGTGCTCGACCGCTACATCGAGGCGGCAGACCGGGTGGCCGCCGGCGAGGTGGCGGCGACCCTGGACGCCGCCGGCCGGTCACGGGAGGCCGTGGTGACCTCCGTGGTCGTCGGGACGCTGCTGTTCGAGCCCGTCCTGGCCTCGCTCCGACGCCTCGCCCACGAGCACCACTCGGGCCGCCGCGCACGGCCCTCCTGAGGGCCCCGGCCGGTGCAGCCCTGACCCACCTCTGGTATCGTCGGTGGGACGAAGTGGGTTCCGAAGGGGCCCGCTTCCGCCCGTTGAGGTGGCCCCAACACCGCCGTGACGGGTCAGACTCGAAGACCGCACGTCGCGCGGCCGGCCCTCGAGGGCCGGCCGTCGGTGTGAGGGCACCAACAGCCAACACGTCCAGGAAGGCGAGCAGCATGCCGGGTCAGGGCCACGGAACGTCCGGGGACGAGCTCCCCGAACGTCTCGCTGCGCTCGCACGCCCGGTGGCCGAGGACCAGGACGTCGACCTCGTCGACGTCGAGGTCAAGGGCCCGCGCAACCGCCGGATGGTGCGACTGGTCGCGGATGCGGCGGGTGGCCTGGACATCGACCGGATCGCCGAGCTCTCCCGCGCGGTGGGCGACGCGATCGACGACGTCGTGCCCGGCTCGTACACGCTGGAGGTCACCTCGCCCGGGACCGACCGGCCGCTGCGGACCCTGCGGGACTTCGAGCGCAACGTCGGCCGCGAGGTCCGCGTGCAGCGCACGCAGGCCGCGGCCGCATCCGCACCCGGCGAGGTCACGGGCACCGTGCAGACCGTCACCCACGGCGGCGACGCCGAGGGCACGGTCCACCTCGACGTGGCCGGCGACGAGGTCGTCGTCCCCATCGGGGACGTGGACCACGCCAAGGTGGTGCTGCCGTGGTGACCCGCGCGCACGCCCCCGCCACCCTGCCCCCGACGACGAGGACCGAGCAGCCGTGAAGACCGATCACGTCGACATCGAGGCCCTCCGGCTCATCGAGAAGGAGAAGGGCCTCGACTTCCACACCGTCGTCGAGGCGTTCGAGACCGCGCTCGCGTCGGCCTACAAGCGCTCCGCCGGCCTGGCGGCCGACGAGGTGCGCGTCCACGTCGACCGCGGCAGCGGCGACATCACCGTGTACGCGCAGGAGCTCGACGACGAGGGCAACGTCGTCAGCGAGTGGAAGGAGGAACCGCGCGACCTGGGCCGCATCGTCGCCCAGACCGCCAAGCAGGTCCTCCTGCAGCGCCTGCGCGAGGCCGAGCGCGAGGTGACCTACGGCGAGTACGCCGGCCGCGTCGGTGACCCGATCGCCGGCACCGTGTCCCTGCAGGGCAACGTCACGATCATCCAGTGGGGCCGCACCGAGGCGCTGCTGCCGTTCTCCGAGCAGGTGCCCAACGAGCGCCTCGAGCACGGCCAGCACACGCGCGCCATCGTCACCGAGGTCCGCCGGGACAACCGCCGGGCCCAGATCATCTGCTCGCGCAGCCACCCCGGCTTCGTCGCGGCGATGTTCGCCCTCGAGGTCCCCGAGATCGAGGACGGGACAGTCGACATCAAGGCGATCGCCCGCGAGGCCGGGCACCGCACCAAGGTCGCCGTCGCGTCCAAGAACCCGGACGTCGACCCCGTGGGCGCCTGCGTCGGCCCGGCCGGCCAGCGCGCCAAGGGCGTGCAGAAGGAACTGCACAACGACGAGCTCGAACGCATCGACATCGTGCGCTGGTCGGACGAGCCCGAGCAGTTCGTCGCCAACGCGTTGTCGCCCGCCAAGGTCACCAACGTCTACCTGTACCCGGAGGACGGCACGGCGATGATCGTCGTGCCCGACTACCAGCTCTCGTTGGCGATCGGCCGCGAGGGCCAGAACGCGCGTCTGGCCGCACGGCTGACCGGCTGGCGCATCGACATCAAGTCCGAGAGCCAGTTCGACGAGGAGCAGCGCGCCTTCCAGGAGGCGTTCGAGAAGGGACTCATCGACGAGTTCGGCAACCCGCTCAACGACGAGGGCGCCGAGGCCGCCGCCGAGGCGTACGAGTCGGCCGAGGCCACTCGCCTCGCCGCCCTCGAGGAGCAGGAGGCCGACGAGGCGGAGGCGGACGCCTAGCGGCGTCGGCCGCCGGTCGGTACCGCCCCACGGATCCGACCGACGCCGCGCGCGGCAGCCCGACCGGCACACGCCGCCCTCCACGCTCGAAGCCACACGGGTCCCTGCCAGGCCCGACCACCACGAACCCATCCATCAAGGAGTACCATCGGTGCGCCAGGCGCCCCGACACGCCGTGACTGCAGACGCGCGCGACACCGTTCGCCACGTCCCTCAGCGCACGTGCGTGGGTTGCCGTCGGACACGCCCCAAGTCCCAGCTGTTGCGGCTGGTCGCCACCGGAGACATGATCCAGTGGGATGACCGCCACCGACTGCCAGGCCGCGGTGCGTACGTCTGCCCCGACCCCCGCTGTGTCGACGCCGCCGCCCGACGCGACGGACATGCCGTGCAACGTGCACTGCGCACCCGTCGATCCGAGCAGGTGAACGCCGCGCTCGATGTCCTGCACGTCGCGTGCGCGACGAGCCGGCTGCCCACGGATGGCACGCACCACGAGGAGCACACTGCGTGAGC
>CAZDIF010000277.1:0-4085 GCA_964505365.1 uncultured Actinomycetota bacterium | reverse complement strand
TCGCCGTCGCGCCACTACGGTCGCGACCCATGGCTGACTCCCCCCTGCTGCTCGTCCTGCTCGTCGCCGCCGTGGTGGCGGTCGTCGTGCTGCTGGTGCGTCGCCGCGGTCCCGGCGGCCGCCTGGCGACGGCGTTCCAGGCCCTGGCGGCGCGGCACGACTGGGACCGGGTCCCGCCCGCGGAGGCCGGCGAGACGCTCGGGGCGTTCCCGAAGTACCTCGAGGGTGAGGGCACGGTCGACCTGGCCGTGGGTGGGGCTGACGGCGACGGCTCGGTGATGGTGGCCGCCGTGGGGGTGCGCGAGACGGTCGCCCGGGGGAGGCCCTGGTACGTCGCGACGGTGAGTCGCCCCGACCTGTCGATGCCGGAGATGAGCTTCGTGCCCCGAAGCGTGCGCACCGTCCGCGTCGTCGCCGGCGAGGACGAGGTCGTCATCGACGATCCGCGGATCTCACGGGGGTGGCGCATCTCGTCCACCGACCCGCGCGCCGCCGCGGTGCTGGACCACCCGCCGCGCCGTGACCGGCTGTCCGATGCCCTGCACCGGCCGATGCCGTTCATCGTGGGGCTGCAGACCCGCCCCGGCGCCATCGCGGTCCACCTCGCCGGGCCGGAGGACGAGCCCACCGACGCCGACGACCTCGACCGGCTGGCCCGCCTGGCTCGCGAGGTCGCCGACGCCCTGGCCACCCGCGCCTGACCGTCGACCGGAGGTCCGCCGTGCCCGCCGCCCCGACCGCCACGCCGCCGGAACGGCTGCTCCTGGGGCCCGGACCGTCCCCCGTGCCACCGGCGGTCACCGACGCCCAGGCCCGGCCCGTCGTCGGCCACCTCGACCCGTTCTTCCTCGGCGTCATGGACGAGATCGCCGACATGCTGCGGCAGGTGTTCCGGACGAGCAACCGGCTGACGTTCCCGGTGTCGGGCACCGGGTCCGCCGGCATGGAGACCGCCATCGTCAACGTCGTCGAGCCCGGCGACACCGTCATCGTCGGCATCAACGGCGTGTTCGGCGGGCGCCTGGCCGACACCGCCCGGCGAGCCGGTGCCGAGGTGGTGGCGCTGGAGGAGCCGTGGGGCCGGATCGTCCCGCCGGACCGGGTCGAGGAGGCCGTGCGGGAGCACCCGGGTGCGAAGGCCGTCGTGCTGGTGCACGCCGAGACCTCGACCGGTGCCCACCAGCCGCTGGCCGAGGTGGGTGGGCTGCTGGCCGACACGCCGACGCTGTTCGTGGTGGACTCGGTCACCGGGCTGGGCGGCGTGCCGCTGGAGGTCGACGACTGGCACCTCGACGTCGTCTACAGCGGGACCCAGAAGTGCCTGTCGGTGCCGCCGGGGCTGGCGCCGGTGACGTTCTCGGCCAAGGCCGAGGGCGTGCTGGACGCCCGGCGTGGCGCCGTGCAGTCGTGGTACCTCGACGTGGAGGCGATCCGCCGGTACTGGGCGCAGGACTCGGCCGGCAGCCGGGCCTACCACCACACCGCGCCGATCTCGTCGCTGTACGGGCTGCACGAGGGCCTGCGGCTGGTGCTGGAGGAGGGCCTGCCGTCCCGCTGGGAGCGCCACCGTGCCGTGGGGGAGCGGTTCCAGCAGGCGATGGTCGAGCGGGGCGGGCGCCTGCTGGCCCAGGAGGGCCATCGCCTGCCGCAGCTGACCGCCGTCGGGTGGCCGGAGGGCGTGGACGAGGGCAAGCTCCGCCGCCGGCTGCTGGACGAGCACGGCATCGAGGTCGGCGGCGGCCTGGGCGACTTCGCCGGCAGCGCCTGGCGGGTCGGCCTCATGGGCCACGGCGCCACCGACGCCAACGTCGACCGCCTCCTCGACGCCATCGACACCCTGCGAGGCTGACCGACGGCGTTGCTGCGGACATGAGGGCGTCAGTCCGTCGAAGTGTCCGCAGCAACGGTCGAGGTGGGGCGCACGGGGCCGCGCGGGGGCGACTGCAAGCGTAGACTGACGTCCATGTCAGGTCAGGTGACGGGTCCCCTTCGCATCACGCCGTTGTGGTGGCTCCTGCGCGGGATCGTGGTGTTCCTCGTGCGCATCCTGTTCCGCTGGCGCGTCCGGGTCGAGGGGCTGGAGCACGTGCCCCGGGACAGCGGCGCCGTCGTCGTCTACAACCACCACAGCTACTTCGACTTCGTCATGGTCGCCTACCCCATCGTGCGCAAGGTCGGGCGGCCCCTGCGGTTCCTCGCCAAGGCCGAGATCTGGAACTCGTGGAAGGTCCGCTGGATCATGGACGGGGCCCAGGCGGTCCCGGTCCACCGGTCCTCGCAGGTGGGCCGGCAGGGGGCGTTGGCCACCGCGGTCGAGGCACTGCAGGCCGGTGACCTCGTGGCGGTCGCCCCCGAGCAGACCATCTCCCAGTCCTTCGAGCTGCTGCCGATGACGACCGGGGCGGTGCGCATGGCCCAGGCCGCCGGCGTGCCGATCATCCCGGTGGCGGGCTGGGGCACCCACCGCTGGCTGACCAAGGGCCGCCGGGTCCTGTGGCCGGGTCGCCTCCCGGTGACGGTGCACTTCGGCGAGCCGCTGCACGTCGAGCCGGGTGAGCATCCCCGCGCCGCCACCGACCGCCTCGCGGCCCGACTGGGCGAGATGCTCGACGAGGCCCAGCGCACCTACCCCGACGGCACGCCCGCCGGCGCCTGGTGGGTGCCGGCCCGGCTGGGCGGCAGTGCCCCGACCCACGACGAGGTCCTGGCGGCCCACGAACGACGGCGCTCCGCCGCGTTCGAACAGCGCCGCGATGCCGAGCGTCCGCCCCGCGCCGGGTAGAACGCCCCGGCGGCCGACCGAGCCTGGCCGCCGCCCCCGAACTCCCCGGCCGGACACGGCAGGAGGTGCCCGTGGCCCGACCCCCCGTCCCACGACCCACGCTGCGGTTCCGGATCATCGCGTGGCTGGTGATCGCGTTCGTGCGGCTGTTCCGGTGGCGGCTGCACACGGTCGGGCTCGACAACGTCCCGGCGGACCGTGGGGCGGTGATCACCTGGAACCACCACTCCCACGTGGACTTCGTGGTGACGGTGTTCGACATCTACTGCCAGCTGGGACGCCCGGCCCGCTACGTCGCCAAGTCCGAGCTGTGGCAGGACCGGTGGCTCGGCTGGGTGCCGCGGTTCGCCGACGCCATCCCGGTGTCCCGCACCAGCGACGGCGACCGCGACCGGGCCTTCAGCGATGCCGTGGCCGCCCTGCAGGAGGGCCACCTCGTGATGGTCGCGCCCGAGGGCACGATCGCGCCGTCGTTCGAACCGCAGGGCTTCCGCACCGGCGCGGCGCGGATGGCGCAGCTCGCGGGCGTGCCGCTGGTGCCCAGCGCGTCCTGGGGCTCCCAGCGGCTGACCACGACCGACTACCGGGCACCGACGCTGCGTGACGCCATCGGCGTGCCGGTCGAGGTGGCCTTCGGCGAGCCACTGCATCCCGGCCCTGACGACGACCCGGTCGAGGTGACCGCGGAGCTGCACGCGCGGACGACGGCCATGGTCCACGAACTGCAGGAGCGCTACCCGGACGGGGCCCCGGCGGGGGCGAGGTGGGTGCCCGCGCGGCTCGGGGGGAGCGCACCGCCGGCGGACCCGGACCGGGTGGCCGTCCGCCGGCAGCCGGGCGACGCGGCCTGACCCGAACGCCGTCGTCCGCGCAGGTGGTCAGCCCTCGCGGGCGGCGATCGCCTCGGCCTGCGTGACGGTCCGGCGGGCCTGCTCGACGTGGAGGTTCTCGATCAGCCGGCCGTTGACCGTGACCACGCCCTTGCCCTGGGCGGTCGCCTCCTCGAACGCGGCGATGACCTCGCGGGCGTTCGCGACCTCCTCGTCGCTGGGGGCGAACACCCGGTTGCACGGCTCGAGCTGCTTGGGGTGGATCAGCGTCTTGCCGTCCATGCCGAGCTCGCGGCCCTGCACGCACTCGGCCTCGAACCCGTCCGGGTCGTCGAGGTCGTTGAACACGCCGTCGAGCACCACGACGTCGCCGGCGGCCCGGGCGCCCAGCACGGCCATCGACAGGCTGGACAGCAGCGGCTGGCGGCCCGGCACGAACTCGGCCTGCAGCTCCTTGACGAGGTCGTTGGTGC
>CAZDIF010000276.1:0-4097 GCA_964505365.1 uncultured Actinomycetota bacterium | reverse complement strand
CGGACACGATGACGAACGTCGACACGAAGTCGCGCGTGAACGCCAGCTCCATCGCATCGACCGCCATCTGGATGTCCGCGGCGTTCTTGCGCACCGAGTCGGAGCGCTGGGGAATCTCGATCAGCTCGATGTTCCCGTCGACCAGTCCTCGCCGGTCATCGCGGAACAGGTTCCAGTCCGCATAGGCCCGCCGGACGATGAGGCGGCCTCGCTCGGCCAGCGCGTCCAGCAGGGGGCCGACGTCGAAACGCAGCCCGATGTCCCTCGCGCCGATCGCCACGTTCTCGTGGTCGACGAACAGCGCGAGGCGTTCTTCAGTGGGTTCGGTTGCCATGGCGCGCACGGTAGCCGCCATGTGGGCGACGAGTACACAGGGCCACGCCGGCAGGTCCTCCGCACCGGTCACGTCCATCCCGAGCGCGTCCGAGAGCCGCTTCAGCACGCCGTCGACGTCCGCGTCGCTGAGCACCGTGGCCATGCCGAGGCCCGCGGCGACGTCGAGGTTGCGCTGCAGGTCGTCGACGAAGACGCAGTCGGCCGGCTCGACCTGGAGCCGCTCGCAGGCCAGGCGCCAGATCGCCTCGTCGGGCTTGCGCAGGCCGACGGCGGCGGAGATGACCACGTCGTCGAAGTAGCGGTCGAACAGGTCGGTCGGGTAGCCGCCGACACCCCACGAGTTGGACAGCAGGCCCGTGCGGATCCCGGCGTCGCGGGCGAGGCGCACGGCATCCCAGAGGCGGCCGCGCGGCCGCATGCGGCCGTGGAGCCGGTCGATCAGGCCCTCGGCCGGCACGTCGTGTCCCTCGGCGGCCAGCGAGGCGGCGAGCTCGCGCTCGAAGTCCTCACGGGCCAGCTCCCCCCGTTCCAGCCGGGCGATCGCACTGTCCGCTCCCCCGTCGCCGTACGCGGCGCCCACGGCCCGGAAGATCGTGCCCTTCGGCAGCTCGTGCAGCCGCTCGAAGTCGCGGAACATGCGCCCGACCGACGGCGTCAGCACGCCGCCGTAGTCGAGCAGCAGGGCTGCCGGGCGGGTCACCGGCCCGCCTTGCCGACCGCCTCGTCGGCGAGCTCGAGCAGGTCGATCACGAGGTCGCCGAAGGCCTCGTGGCTGCCGTCGGTCTGCCCGTACGCCCCGGACGCGAACCGCGTGTAGACACCCTCGAGGATGATCGCCAGCTTCCAGTACCCGAACGCGACGTAGTAGTCGAGCTGGGAGAGGTCGCGGCCCGACCGCTGCCCGTACCGGGCGATCACGTCCTCGATCGCCGGGACCCCCGGCACGGTGCCGGCCGCGGGGATCATCGGCATGTCCCGGCCCGCCGGCGGGGCCCAGTACACCTGCAGCAGCCCGACGTCGGCCAGCGGGTCGCCCAGGGTGCACAGCTCCCAGTCCAGCACCGCCCGCACCGACCCGTCGTCGCCGACGATCATGTTGTCCAGCCGGTAGTCGCCGTGCACGATCGCCGCCGGGCCCTGCTCGGGGATGTCGGCGGCCAGCCGGTCGTGGACGGACCGGGCCAGCGGCAGGTCCCGCTGGCTGCCCTTCTCGTACTGGCCCAGCCAACGGTGCAGCTGCCGGGCGACGTAGTCGGTGCGCTTGGCGAAGTCGCCCAGCCCCACCGCGTCCACGTCGACGGCGTGCAGGTCCGCCAGCGTGTCCGCGAGGTTGAACCCGGCCGCACGGCGGGCGTCCTCGTCGAGCCTCGCCTCGATCGTGTCCGCGTCCCGCGGGACCAGCCCGTCGACGAACTCCATCACGTAGAACGGCGCGCCCGTGACCGCCTCGTCGGGCTCGTGGCCCACCAGCGGCGGGACCGGCACGGCGGTGTCCTGCAGGGCCGCCATGATGCGGTGCTCGCGGCCGACGTCATGGGCCGACGCCAGCACCGAGTGCAGCGGCGGGCGGCGCAGCACCCACCGCCGGCCGTCCACGTCACGGACCGTGTAGGTGAGGTTGGACCGTCCACCGGTGATCACCGAGAACTCCAGCGGCGGCGTGATCTCGGTTCGCTGAACCATCCACTCGGTCACGCCCTGCGGATCGATACCGTCCACGGCCTCGCCCATGCACCTCGCTCCTGCTCGCGTGGTGCGAAGGCTTGCACACCGGTGGGGTCCGACGCACATGCGTCGACCCCGGTTCGCCCGTGGCCGACCGCCGGGGCCGTCCGCCGCTACCGTCACCCCTGCCATGTCCAGGCAGTCACGGCGCCACCTTCGGTCCTCAGCCGGCACGGACGACGCTCCGGGCAGCGCCTCCGCGCGTGCCGTGGCCCGGGCGACCGAGACGGGGTCCCTGGCGGCCGCCGCCGCGCGCGAACAGCTGAGCCTGCTGTTCACCACCGGGGGCATGGGGTTTCGGGACCTCGCCGTCGCCCACGTCACGTCGACGGCCGGCGACACGCTCGTGGCGATCGCGCTCGCCGGCACGCTCTTCTTCAACGTGCCCTCGGCCGAGGCACGGGGCAACGTCGCCCTGTACCTGCTGCTGACGGTCGCACCGTTCGCCGTGATCGGTCCGCTGCTCGGACGACTCCTGGACCGTCACCTCTCCGCCACGAAGGACGCACTCATCGGGTCCGCGGTGCTGCGGGTGGCCGCAGCCGTGTGGGCCGTGTCGCTGCTGGACGGCGTGTGGCTGTTCCCGGTCGCCTTCTCCCTGCTGGTCCTGTCACGGGTCCACGGGATCGCCCGGAACGCCCTGCTGCCCACCGCGCTCGACGATCCGACCCGGCTCGTCGCCGGCAATGCCCGCCTGGCCACGATCTCGGTGCTGGGTGGCGTCGCAGCGGCACCCGTCGGGCTGCTGGCGGTCCGGCTCGGTGGCGGCCGAGCCGGCCTGGTCGCGGCAGCCATCGCCTACGCGGCCGCGGCCCTCGCGGGTCGACTGCTCCCCCGCCTGGAGGTACCGCCCGACGCCCAGGCACGGCCGAGGCGACGGGCACCCATCCCGCGGCCGGTCCGGCTGGCGCAGCTGGCCACGTCGGTGGTGCGACTGCTCAACGGCTTCCTGCTGCTCCTGCTGGCGTTCGCCTTCAAGGACCAGGGCAACGAGATCCTCGACCTCGGGGCCGTGCTCGCCTCCGGCGGTGCAGGCTTCGCGCTGGCGGCGGTCGCCTCGCCGCGCATGGCCGCCCGCCTGCGGGAGGAGCCCATGGTCGTGGCGGCGCTCGCCATCGAGGCAGCCGCCGCCTTCGTCGCCGGGCAGTGGTTCGGGCTGCCGGCGGCGGCGGCCCTGGCGGCCGCGGCAGGCTTCGCCTGGGGGACCGCGAAGCTGGCCTTCGACGGCCTGCTGCAGGCCACGATCCCGGACCGCGCCCGTGGCGCGGCGTTCACGCGGTCCGAGACCGTCTTCCAGCTGGCCTGGGTGATCGGGGCGATCCTGCCGACCGGGGTGCCGCTGCCGACCTCGGTCGGGCTCGTGCTCGCAGGCCTGGCCGCGCTGGCCGCGCAGATCGTCTACGTGTCCAAGCTGCTGCTGCCCCCGTGACCCGGGCAGCGCCTCACGTCATCCCGCGACGTCCCAGACGTTGCCGGACTCGAGCAGCGCCTGGAGGTCGCCGTTCCCGTGCTGCTGGCGCGCCTGCTCGACCTGGTCGTTCAGGAGGTCGTCGTAGACCGGCCGGTCGACATCGCGGAAGATCCCGAGCGGCGTCGGCCCGGTGGGGTTGTGCGCCAGTCGCGAGAGCGCGAACGCGGTGGTCGGTTCGTCGCGGTGGGCGTCGTGGATCACGACGCGGTCGCCGGCCTCCTCGGTGGGCACGATCGACATGGACCCGTCGCGCTCGGCCACGATGGCGTGTTCCTGCTCGGGCCCGAAGACGATCGGCTCGCCCTGGCGCAGCGGGATCTGGTTGATGACCTTCGTGTCCCGCCCCGTGATGGCCGTGAAGGCGTCGTCGTTGAAGACGACGCAGTTCTGGTAGATCTCGACCAGCGAGGCGCCCCGGTGCTCGTGTGCCGCGGTGAGGACCTCGGTGAGGTGCTTGCGATCGGTGTCGATCGTGCGGGCCACGAACGTGGCCTCGGCGCCGAGCGCGAGCGACACGGGGTTGAGCGGGTGATCGATCGACCCCATGGGGGTGGACTTGTGCACC